>PBNL01000016.1 GCA_002723115.1 Methanobacteriota archaeon
GAGAAAATCTTTTTTAATTATTAGTCTTTGTGCTGAATCCAGAACCAATTCTTTAGAGCCGAATTCTACGATGATAGAACTCACTTGGTATAGATGATTCAAATATTTGTCTGATTCGCTAAACTCATTTGACGCCTCCATTTTAAGGAATTGAGGACCATTAGGACATGGGCTAGTTCTGTAAAGAGAGTAAGCGTCGTGTTCGGCTGAATATGACATTGCGATCATTCCATGTATATCGTGCCCAAGTTCGATTAGTGTTGAGTCCTTCAAAAAGTTTGCACTCCACGGGCCGATATATCCCATGCTGAAATATGGATATAGCCAAATTCTATGAGGAATATCCAATGCAATCAAATCTTGAGATAGATCGTGGGTGTTTGAGCGAATCTTGTAGGCATTAGTGCTTTGAGGATCAAATTTTTCATAGGATACCCAAAGCTTTGAGGGGGAGTAGTACTCCATTTGGCCTAATTCAAGCTTGTAATCAAAGGCAGTTGGCAAATCCAAAACATACCCTGGATAGTACCATTTTCTACCAGTTTTAAGACCAAACTCAATCTCCTTCAGCATCGTCACCTTCCCAAGACTCCATTTGCTATATGCCTCGTCGTAAAGGCACAGCAAGCTCGCCATGCCTCTATCTCCTAAATCAAAATAGCTCACAGCAATGAGTTTGTCTCCATCGAAAACACAAACCTCTCTTGTATCGAACACCGTCGAATCAAATCCAGCATTCAGGTACTCTTCTAGAGTCCCGTGAATAAAGCCCTTGAATTTGTGCTTGTGCCCCTCGTATAATGCTTCTTTTTCCGGGGTTGGGAGAGCCTTTCCAAACGTGATTTTAAACCTATTTTCAGCCTTTGTCAGTAGTTTTCTTTGGCTTTTTCTTAAAGTAAAGTCTTCGATGTTCAGTCTGATGTTTACTACAGAATAGACCTCGTCGTCTATGCATAAAAGATCCATTTTGTACAACATCACAGACCCTCTAAACCAGCCAGAAGCAAGGTATTGGTCATACCTGGCTCTAGAAAGTTTTCTTGGATAATGGGTTTGGACTAACATTTATAACCACTTGTTAATAAAGCGCGTCAAAGCTACTGTGAACTTGTTGAAAGGAGGAAAGGCTAATGGTAGAGCATTGATCCTCTTAGTAGAGTCAACGAAACTTCTCAAGTTTGAGAACCCGTCAAAACTATATTTTCCATTTGACCGGTCTATTCCACTAGTCCCAATCCCACCAAATCCCAATGCTGGATTTGCAACCTGAATTACAACTTCATTTATACCTGTTGATCCTGCTTTAGTCCCATCGACAAAAGCATCAATATTCTTACGCTTTGAGCTGAAAATGTAGAGCGCAAGAGGATTTGGGTTTAAGTCCACAGTTTTAAAAACTTCGTAAGTTGACCCCCAAGTCAAAATCGGCAAAACAGGACCAAATATCTCCTCTTTCATAATTGCCATATCTGCAGTGCAATTAGTCAAGAAGCAAGGAGCGATTTTGCGCCTTTCTTCTCCTAATTCCAGAACTCCGCCTGGGACGTGGAGCTTTGCTCCGTCCTTCACAGCCTCTTTAATGAGTTTTAGAATTCGGTTGTAATGCGCTTTGTTTACAATCATCCCCAAATCGTCTGAATCGATGGGGTTGTTGCCAAACATTTGGGTTACCCTAGATTCAAATTCTTTAGTGAATTGATCCGCTATTTTTTCCTCAATTAAAAGGTAGTCAGGTGCTATGCACACTTGCCCAGCATTCAGGTACTTTCCCCAGGCGATCTTCATGGCTGCTGATTTCACACCTGCAGTTGAGTCAACAATAACAGGACTCTTCCCACCAAGTTCAAGAGTAACTGAGCAAAGCTGTTCAGCAGCAGCCTTCATCACCAGCTTCCCAATGCCAGTCCCGCCAGTAAAACAAATGTGGTCAAACGGCTGTGCAGTTAACCCTGAAGCAACCTCAGGCCCACCAAGTACAACTTCGGCTACATCGCTACTCAATGCCTTCTCGACAAGTCTTTTGATTACGTCCGAGGTGTTGGGCGTATGCTCTGACGGCTTCACAACGACCCTGTTCCCAGCAGCAAGTGCAGCCACCAACGGCCTCAAAGTTAGCATCACAGGAAAATTCCATGGCGAAATTATAAGAACGCGCCCTTTTGGCTCAGCCTTAACATACTGCCTAGTCCCAGTAAGCGAAAGTGGAGTAGGAGCCCAACGCTTCGCCGCCCACTCATCCATATTCCTCAAACAGTACTGAACCTCCTTTTTCAAGGGGTAAATCTCCTGTAATAAAGCCTCAGCCTCGGGTTTGCCTAAATCTGCCTTCAAAGCATCCAGCAACTCGCTCTGATGCTCTTTCACAGAATCCCATAGCGCCTTAATATTCCTTTTCCTCTGCTTCATCTATGACTCTAACTTCTGTTTTTAATTTTTTCGTGTATTTCTATTACTTGCGGAAGCAGTAAATCGTTTGGGTTGTTGAAGATAGTGAAGTCTGCACGGTTTTTCCTTTCGACATTGCTCAGTTGTTTAGACATCCTATTTCTAATATGCTCCTCACTCACCTCATCCCTTAGCATGACTCTCTCTATTCTCACATCCTCCTTAGCCTCTATATTGATTACCAGGTCACATCCCTTATCAGCTCCACTTTCAAATAGAATTGCTGCTTCTCTAATAGCATAAGAAGTGCTAGAAGGCAATGATTCTGTCCAAGATTCATATCCACGCCTTACAGCTGGATGGACAAGCTCATTTAAAAATTTAAGATCATCTTCAGAATTGAAAACTTTAGCAGCTAAAGCTGAACGATTAATGTCTACCGAAATACCAGCTTCATTGAAAACACCAACTTCCTCACCAAACCTTTCTATCACAGACATCCTTACATCATCAGAATTAACATATAGCTGATGTGCGTATTTATCCGCATCAAACCTAGGTATACCAAGAGTTTCAAAGATCCTCCCCACAGTACTTTTCCCAGCGCCTATGCCACCAGTGAGACCCACTGTGAATATTTGTTGGTGCTTTTCCTTAAAACTCATGCTGTAAAGGTGGGGAATCCTTACGACCTTTGCACAACTGAACAAGAGAATATTTTCGAAAAATGGCTCATTTACTAGCACCGTCACTTTTAGCTGCTGACTTTGGAAACCTTCAAAGAGATGTGGAATTTGTTAACTCAAGTGATGCTGATTGGTTTCACATTGATGTAATGGACGGAGTGTTTGTGCCAAACATTAGTTTTGGGATGCCCGTGATTAAGGCTATTGCAGAGCACGCTAAAAAGCCACTTGATGTTCACTTGATGATTGTTGATCCGGACAGATACCTCCAGGCGTTCAAGGACCTTGGTGCTGATGTATTGACTGTTCACATTGAGGCTTGTACTCATTTGCACCGCACGTTGAATGCCATCCGAGATTTAGATATGAAGGCTGGTGTTGCTTTAAATCCGCATACTCCAGTCCAAATCCTCAAGGACGTACTCCAAGAAATTGATTTGGTTTGCCTTATGAGTGTGAATCCTGGATTTGGAGGCCAAAAGTTCATCGAAAAGACCTACGACAAGGTTAGAGAACTCAGGTCAATGGCAGATGAAGCAGGAGTGGAACTTCTTATCGAAATCGATGGAGGTGTAACGACTGAAAATGCATCGGCTTTACTTGAAGCAGGTGCCGATGTACTTGTCGCTGGATCTTCAGTATTCCGTGCAGCAGATCCCGCAGCTGCGGCAACTGCAATCAAAAACGCCTAACAGCCCTGACCGAAGTCAATAAGCAACTGTAACAAATCGTGTACGGTTGTGTAGCCATCCCCATTAACATCGGAAGCGCACCCAGTCTCACAGCCATAAGTCGCTAAAAACTCCAACAGGTCATTTGACCCTACGTACCCTGACCCGTCGATATCAGATCCCAGTTCTAATCCCAGTACCTCCGTCGTAACGCTACATACCTCAGTGCTTTCGTAAAGCACAGAAGCAGTGTACATTCCCGGCGACTCAGCAGTGTATTCATTACCTACTCCAACTTCAACCCCGTCCTCGTCAACCCAAACCACGCTCGACCCATTCCAATCAACCTCAATTTCGAATTCTGCAATCTCACCTAAGCACAAATCCACAGTGCTGTTGTCGAAGTTGTCACACGGCGAACTTCCTTCGACATATAATATTCTTTCGCCAATTTCGACATCGCTCCAAGAGTCGACAATGCCACTGGGCCATTTGATTTTGATTTGGTCTACATAAGGAGTCTGATCAGTAAAATCATCTAGCCCAAAATGTTCGTAGAACGACTCTTGGCCTAAGTAGTTTTCTCCACAGTGAATAACCCTCTTTTGATTCAATCCATTGTCTATTACCTCCACCACAGCACCAATGCCCATAGTATTGGAAACAGTGCCTTGAACGCCTATTTGTAGGTATTTAGGCGCATCATCATTGAATCCTGAATTCATCCACATTCGAGCCTTATGATTGCCCTTGTTGTGAACCACAAAATCTATCCAGCCATTTCTGTCAAAGTCTCCTGAAACTACAGTATATGAGTTTAAATAATCTAATCCATATACATTTTCGCCAAACGGTTCCATAACGTAATCACCATCCTCTTCTGTGAACGGAGGATTAGCAATGAATGGTCCGTTGTTTTTGTATAAGTAGTTTTCTTGGAAAGGCTCAAGCGGCTCACTTTCAGCGACAAAAAGATCTAAATCCGTATCATTGTCTACATCCATCCAAGCAGCTCCCCAGCAATATCTCTGGAAATTCAATCCATAATCGGCAGATGCTTCTTCGTATTGGCCGTCTTCAGATCCAACAAGTAGGAGTGAGCCAATGCCATTATTTCCAATAACAGTTGAGGTCATGAAGATGTCTTGGTAACCATCTTGATTGAAATCCCCCATTGAAGCAGTCATAGCGTCAAGAACAACATCAGCACCAACTGACGAAGCAATTTCAGCAAACTGACCGTTTTGTTGATTGTGGTAGAGCGCGTTTGCTCCGTTTTTGTCGTTTATCACGTACAAGTCCATCCAACCGTCTTGATCCCAATCGTACCAAATTGATTGGAATGAAAGACGAATGTAAAGATCGATTTGGGCTTCTGAACTAACATCAGTAAATGTAAGGTCTCCGTTATTTCTAAGAAGTACGTTTCTATACATCGCTTCAGTAACAAACGGATTTTCAACGTATCTACAAATGTGTACATCTAAGTCTCCGTCATTGTCATAATCCCCCCAAGAAGCTCCGGCCGCTGAAACTGAATCATTAGGAAATCCAGCGTTTGCAGAAACATTTACAAATGCTGTATCGTTGATGTTTTCAAGTAAATACATTTTTCCAAACCTGTCAGTAAGGAAAAAGTCTAAATCGTAGTCCTCATCAACATCAACCCATTGGATAGCTTTTGTTTCAGCGATTTGAGTCAATGGGAGCGGCATCATATCAAATCCATCTCCATTGTTAGTCCAAACCCTAACAGCACCCTCAGAATTTCCAAATACTAAATCGTCTAACCCATCCCTATTCCAATCGCCTGCGGTAACCCCAGCGCCAAACAGACCATCCCAGTTATATTGAGTTATTCCGTAGCCTGGAGCTCCATCTTGGAAAGTTTGGGATATAGCAATTGAGCTATATAGAAGGGTGAATAGTATGAGATAATATCGTCTCACACTAAAATCAAGGTTCTATTTCTGCAGTAATATCTGCTTCTAAAAGAGAGGTACACATTGGTTCAAGCTTATCATAAGCTCCGCTTTTAACGGTACACTTCCCTTTGAAATGAACTATCATAGCACACTGTTCAGCTTGTAAAACAGTATGTCCACATACGTTAACAAGCATCTCTATAACGTGGTCGAAAGTATTGTGGTCGTCGTTGTAAACTACAAGCGACCAGTCCTCAGTGAGTTTTACGTCAACTTTTACTTCTTCCTGCGTTTCTATGTTGAATGTGATTTTCACATCGCAAAGATAAGGCGTGTTTTACAGGTGCGGTTGTATTTTTGCACCATGGCAGAAAGCAGTAGACATTTTATTCAGCAGATGATAGATGCTGATTTGGCAGAAGGGAAGAATGATGGTAGGGTTCATACGCGCTTTCCGCCTGAGCCAAATGGCTACTTACACATTGGTCATGCAAAAGCAATTTGTATAAGCTTTGGTTTGGCAGAGGAATACGGTGGATTGACGAATTTAAGGTTTGACGATACTAACCCTACAAAGGAGGATGTTGAATACGTTGATGCAATAAGGGAAGATATAAAATGGTTAGGCTATAAACCTACTGGTGGTGAGTTCTTTACAAGTGATTACTTTGATCAATTGTATAATTATTCATTGAAGCTAATCGACGATGGTAAAGCATACGTTGACGATCAAACATCTGAGCAAATTGCTAGTCAAAAAGGAACTCCAACAGAACCTGGGACTCATAGCCCTTTTAGAGAAAGATCACCTCAGGAAAACAGGGAGCTTTTTGAAAAAATGAAGGCTGGAGAGTGTGATGAAGGATCAAGGGTTTTAAGAGCTAAAATCGACATGGCTAACCCCAACATGCACATGAGAGATCCAATCATGTACAGAATTATGTTTGCTACACACCACAGAACTGGAGACAAATGGTGCATTTACCCAATGTATGATTTTGCTCACGGACAGTCTGATAGCATAGAAGGAATTACTCATAGTCTTTGTTCTCTTGAGTTTGAGGTACATAGACCTTTATACGATTGGTATATTGAAAATCTAGATATCTTCCCTTCTAGGCAAACTGAATTTGCAAGACTAAATCTCAATTACACTGTAATGTCTAAACGCAAGTTGTTGCGCTTAGTTGAAGATGGAGTTGTTGATGGTTGGGACGACCCTAGAATGCCTACCATCAGCGGTTTACGCCGAAGAGGATATACCCCTGAATCTATCAGAGAGTTTATTTCTAGAGTTGGTGTTGCAAAGAGAGAAAACATCATAGATGTAGGTCTTCTGGAATGGGCATTAAGAGATGATTTGAATAGAGTCGCTCCAAGGGTTATGGCTGTAATAAACCCTATAAAGCTTGTAATTACTAACTATCCAGAGGGGCAGATTGAATGGTTACCATCTGTGAACAATCCAGAGGATCCTGAAAGTGGAACTCGTGAAATTCCATTTTCAAAGGAACTATGGATGGAGGCAGATGACTTTAAGATAGAAGCGAATAGAAAATGGTTCAGGTTAGCGCCAGGAAAAACAGTTAGACTCAAAAGCGCATACATTATTGAATATGAAAATCATATTTGCGATGAAAATGGAAACGTAACAGAAGTACACGTAAAGTATTTCGAGAATTCAAAATCAGGTTCTGATACTAGTGGTATTAAAGCTAAAGGAACTCTTCATTGGGTTGAGCGAAATCACGCAATTGATGCTGAAGTTAGACAGTACGATAGATTGTTTGCTGACGAAGCACCTGATGGTCATAAGGACAAGGACTTTACAGAATTCCTAAATCCCAATTCGCTAGAAATACTAAGCAATTGCAAGTTGGAACCATCTTTAGCTGATGCACAACAAGGCACAACATATCAGTTCACTAGACTAGGGTATTTCACTCCAGATTCAAAAAACAGTAGGGAAGGAGCTCTTGTATTTAACAGAGCAGTTACTCTTAGAGATGGGTGGAAGGGTTAATTAACTCTTTTAAGCCCCATTTCTTCACCAAGTTTGAGCATTAACTCGAATGCTTCCTTTTTGTCATTCTTAATATCACCCTCAAGAATTGCTTCCTTTATCGCTTTTTTGATATCCCCAATAGGTCGAGATGGAGGTATGCCAAATTCTTCCATGATCATCTCACCAGTAACTGGTGGTTGGAAATTCCTAATTTGGTCGTTTTCCTCAACTTCTTTAAGCTTATCTACAACTACGTCGTAGTTCCTCAAATACTTAGCAACCTTAGCCTCATTCTTACTAGTAATATCAGCTCTACATAAGATCATTAGATCGTCAATATCTTCCCCGGCTTCATACAATAGCCTTCTAATTGCGCTATCTGTAACAATGTCTTTTGTTAGTGCAATTGGTCGAAGGTGAAGGAGTACAAGCTTCTGAACGTACTTCATCTTATTGTCAAGAGGTAATTTGAGTCTCTTGAAAATTTTTGGAACCATCCTAGCTCCTCTGTCCTCATGACCATGAAAAGTCCAACCGTGTTTGGGGTGGAATCGTTTAGTTGGTGGCTTAGCTATATCGTGCATTATTGCAGCCCAACGCAACCATAAATCATCTGAATTTCTGCACACATTTTCTAATACCTCTAAAGTGTGGTAGAAGTTGTCTTTATGAGATATTCCATTGCGTTTTTCTACTCCTTTAAGAGCGACCATTTCTGGGAAGAATTCGTCAAGAAGTTTTGTCTTCAACAATAGCTTAAAACCTATGCTAGGCTTGTCAGCCATAATGATCTTATTAAGCTCAGTGTGAATCCTCTCCATCGAGATGATTTCTAGCCTTTGCGCATTTCGTTTGATCGAGCTTAAACTCTCTGATTCTATAGCAAAATCAAGTTGTGTAGCAAATCTAACAGCCCGCATCATCCTAAGCGGATCATCGCTATATGTAATATCAGGGTCTAGTGGTGTTCGAATAATACCTAAGTCCAAATCCCTCAATCCGTCAAACGGATCAACTAAGTCACCATAAGCATTTTTTGAAAGACTCAAAGCCATTGCATTTATAGTGAAGTCTCTTCTGTTCTGATCGTCCTCTATTGTTCCGTCTTCAACGATAGGTTTTCTACTGCCTCTAGTGTATGATTCCTTTCTAGCACCTACAAATTCAACCTCAAGATCACCACACTTAAACATAGCTGTGCCAAAATTCTTAAACACACTCACTTGTTTAATCCCAAGCTCTTTTGCAACAGCTTTTGCAAGCTTGATACCACTTCCCTCAGTAACGACATCAATGTCTTTACATGGCCTTCCAAGGATTAAATCACGCACAAAACCACCGATGACAAAGGCTCTTTCGCCTCTTTCATCACTGACCTTTCCAATGGTTTTAAAAACCTTATGGTCTAATGCGGATTTATAATTCATTTACGTAGAATCTTAAATCGTCCCTCTTCATCAAAACTAACCATGAATGAAGGAGGAGAGTTTAGGACTTCTGTTTTGCGATGTGAACTTACGAAATCTACTCCAGAGCATATACTTGAGTCTATCTCTGCAAATGATTTAGGAGTAGGAACTCCACTTAAGTTAGCACTTGAGCTTGCAACAGGCTTTCCCAATCCTCTTATCACAAATTGACACCACGGTTCATTGATTCTCCTGATTGCTAGAGATCCTCCAGGACCTTTGATGCTTTCATCGACTCCCTTTCCTTTCGGCAAAACAATAGTAGTAGGCCTATCAGCAGCATCATACAAATCCCAAGCCTGTTCAGGTACTTCATCGACATGATTTTGGATCATGCAATCATCAGATGCTAGAACTAATATTGGTGTCCCTTCGTCACGCCCTTTTAACGCCCTGAGTTTAGCAACAGCTTCAGGATTAGAGGCATCGCAGGCGAGTCCCCAAACGGTATCAGACGCATGGAGTATTACGCCGCCTGATCTCAGTGTTCTCACGGCTTCTAGGGCGTCATCACGCCATGGTTCTATTGCCTTTTTGCGAGCCATTCTTCAACAGCTTTTTCAATTCTTTCAAGTGGTTTGTTGGATGCATCTCCGGAAAATGTGGTACCCGTTACTTTGTCGTATAGCTCAACGTAACGGGTTGTGACTAGGTTTAAGAAGTCGTCGTCCATGTGAGGTACGGTTTGGCCTTCTAATCCCATAAAATCGTGATCCATCAACCATTCTCTCACAAACTCCTTGCTCAACTGCTTCTGCGGTTCACCTGCATCCTGACGCTCCTGGTAACCATCGGCGTAGAAATAACGAGAACTATCAGGAGTGTGGATTTCATCAATCAGCATAAGCTCGCCGTCCTTAAGACCAAACTCATACTTCGTGTCCACTAGTATCAATCCTTGTTCGGCAGCAATCTCAGTTCCTCTTTGGAAAAGTGCTCGTGTTACTCTGTCTAGTTCGTCGTAGAGATCTTGGCTTACGATGCCTCTAGCAACAATGTCGGCAGGAGAGATGTCCTCGTCGTGACCCTCTTCGGCCTTAGTTGCAGGAGTAATGATGGGAGTAGGGAACTTGTCGTGTTCCTTCATTCCTTCAGGAAGTTCAGCTCCACAAAGTTCACGAAGACCTTTTTTATATGTCCTCCAAGCGTGACCAGTTAGGTACCCTCGGATTACCATTTCGATTCTGATAGGGTCAGCGCGGTGGCCAATAGTTACACTCGGGTCTGGAGTAGCGATTTTCCAAGTTGGTACAATGTCGCTAACTGCGTCTAAGAATTTAGAGGCTACACCGTTTAGGACTTGGCCTTTGTAGGGAATGCCTCGGGGCATAACTACGTCGAATGCACTGATTCTGTCTGAAACAACGGCTACGAGTAGGTCGTCGCCTATGCCGTACATGTCTCTAACCTTGCCGTGGTAAGCTGAGGTTTGGCCTGTAAAGTTGAAATCCGTTTTAGTTATGGGTGTTGGTGAACTCATATCCCTTCTTGTTTTTCAAATGCTGATATTATTGATCTAACTAGTCTGTGGCGCATTACATCTACTCCTTTAAGCCTGATAGTGCTGATTCCGTCAACATTTTCTAGTGATTTAAGAGCATGTGCAAGTCCAGATTTCTGTTTGTTTGGCAAATCTACCTGACTTTCGTCGCCTGTGATAATGAATTTGGCATCTCTTCCCATTCTTGTTAAAAACATTTTTATTTGGGGAATAGATGAATTTTGAGCCTCATCTAAAATCACAAATGCTTTATCAAGTGTTCGGCCCCTCATAAAAGCTAGAGGTGCAACTTCTATGACGCCTTTTTCCATGTGCTCAGCAACCTTGTCATATGCAAGCATGTCAGTCAAAGCGTCGTACAGGGGCTGTAGATATGGATCTAGCTTCTCTTTTAAATCTCCAGGAAGGAAACCTAGGTTTTCACCAGCTTCTACTGCTGGGCGGGTGAGGATGATCTTTTTTACCCTCTTGTCTTTTAATGCTCTGACAGCCATTGCTACTGCCGTGTATGTTTTACCAGTACCAGCAGGACCCACAGCAAAGACCATATCGTATTCCTTAATGGCTTCGACAAGTTTATGCTGATTAGGTGTTCTAGCCATTACTCTGTGGCCACCTGGACCGTGGACTAGGACGTCATCTTTTCCAGCATCTCTCATTACCGTTTGCTCGTCAGATTTGACTAATCTTTCGACGTCATCGATTGATAATGAATTATATCTGTCGACATGCCAAACCACCATTCTCATCACTTCCTCAAACCTCCCAATATCAACTCTGTCTCCCTTGATGATAAAATCATTTCCGCGGGCTACAATTCGTAATTTTGGGAACTTATCTTGCAAGGCGCGAAGGTTCGAATTTTCGTTACCGAGCAAAACAACTGGATCTAATCCTTCTATCGATATTAAAGTCTCATGCATATGGAGGACAAAAATAACGTCCCCACCTTACGAAAGTGCCAATAATTACACTAACATCTGATTATGGACCTGAAAGGTTTTATGCCGGCATACTTCGAGGTGCGCTTTTAGCTGCTGTGCCTGACGCTAATGTTGTTGATTTAACTCACGATGTAAGGAAGTACAAGTCCAGCGATGCGGCTTTGATTTTGAGATCATGCGTTAAGCATTTCCCCAAAGGAACAATACACATGATCGCAGTTTCGACAGAAGCAACAGCCGAAACCCCTCATAGAATAGTCCGAATCGAAGACCAATACTTCATCGGAGCAGACACTGGAGTTTTTCATTTGATTTTTGGCAAAGAACCCGATGCTGTATTCGATTTGAGTAATATGATGGCGGATTACGACTATCCGACCTTCCCTGAAAGATCCATATTCGTCCCCGCAGCGGCTCACCTCGCAAGGGGAGGGATCCCTGAACTACTAGGTAGGCCTGCTAGTTTGGCCTCTTCAAAGAGCCTTCTTAAGCCAGTATATGCGGATCATGTTTTAACGGGGCATGTTATTTATATCGATGGATATGGAAACTGCATCACGGATATAGACCAAAAGCTTTTCAAAGAAGTGGGTACTGATAGGAGTTTTGTGATTGTTATGCGTTCGTCTCGCTCTGATATAAGAAAGATTCACACTAGATATTCTGAAGTTCCTGTTGGTGATTCAGTTGCTATTTTCAACCACTTAGGCTTGTTAGAAATAGCTGTTAATAGAGCTGCGCCAACTGATGGGAATGTTGGAGCATCAGGCTTATTGGGTATTAAGTTGGACGATGTGATTAGAATTGAATTTGCTCAATGATGGAGGGTGGAGAATACATAGTTAGAATCGTTAGGTTGACATTTGATGAGAAGACCATTGAAGCTTTTCAAGAGCTTTACCAGAAGCATGAACTTGCAATTGCCTCTCAGCCTGGTTGTCACAGTGTTGATATGGTGGAAGATGAAGCAGATCCCTATGTAAAAGCTACAATTAGCAAATGGGATAGTGTTGAGAGTTTGAATAGATATAGAGATTCTGAATTGTTTGGTGAGGTTTGGCCTGCGACTAAAGAGTTGTTTGCTGGTAAACCTGAGGTATGGACATATAAAGCAAGAAGATGAAGGCACTGATTTTAAAGGAAATAAGGAGCTTTTTTAGTTCACTGATTGGATATGTGGTTATCTCAGCGTTCCTGCTATTGTTGGGTCTGTTTCTCTGGGTTTTCCCGGGCCCATGGAATATTCTTTCAGGGGGTGTTGCATCCATGGATTCATTCTTCACTCTAGCACCCTGGATACTGCTTTTCCTTGTCCCTGCGATTACCATGAGGTCTTTCTCGGAGGAGAGGAGATCTGGTACATTGGAGATGCTTCTCACTCATCCTTTTTTAGAAGGCCAAATCATACAGGCCAAATTCTACGGCGCCATCTCCCTAATCGCAATGTCGCTATTGCCGACACTCGCGTTTGTTTGGGTAATTGGTGTTTTAGGAAATCCCTCTTGGAACTTAGACCTTGGAGGAATATGTGGTTCGTATTTAGGATTGTTCCTGCTTGCTTCAAGTATGGCCGCTATAGGCATTTTCGCTAGTACAACAACAAAGCAGCCATTAGTTGCCTTTTTGTTTACAATGATCCTTTCGACAATAGGGTATATAGGATTTACAGCGCTTAGTGATTTTTCTCTACTTGGGACGTGGGATTACATGTTTGCAAATTTGGGATTCGAGGCGCATTACAGATCGCTGAGCAGGGGATTGATTGACACGAAAGATGTTGCTTACTTCATTTTTGTAGATGTGCTATTCTTGCAACTAGCTAGATTCATGCTTGCGCTTGAAAGAGGAAGGCTAGGAAGGGAGTTAACTAAGTTGGGCATAGTTGCTGCAACCTCTGTAGTACTTCTGTTTGCTGTGCATATTGTTGATTACAGCGTCGATGTAACAGCTGAGAAAAGACACACTTTGACTGAAGGCTCATTGAGCTTGTTAGACAAAATGTCAACCAACCAATCAGAGGCTGTTGTCACTTGCTATCTAACGGGAGATTACCCAGCATCTTGGAGAAGGCTAGAGCTGGCTATACAGGATAAACTTGAAGATTTCGCCGCAAACTCAGGTGGAAGGTTGAGGTACCAATTTGTAGATATCTACGAATCTGAAGACAGGCAAACTATAGGCCAAAACGAAAACAGACTCGTTGAGCTAGGTGTTGACTTTACTCGCATTGGTTATGAATCTTCAGGGGGGAGGACATTCCAAAATGTTTGGCCTGCAGCTATCATAAGCTGTCAAGGAAAAGACATACCTGTTCAATTCTTCATGAGCGACACTCCTCAGCCTACAGATGCAATGATCCAAGGTTCAATAAATGCAATTGAATATCAAATTTCTTCAGCACTTACAAGGGCATTGGAAATGGATAGAAAGCAGATCGCATTTATCGATGGTCACGGTGAATTGCCTGATGCTGAAGTCGGAGACTTTATGATGTCTCTTGAAGAAAACTATGGCGTTACAAGAGTCACATTAGATGGAAAGCTCAATGCATTATGTGATAAGCTTGAGGGCATGAAGTACAGGGTGAAAAAGTTTGATTTGGCTATCATAGCGAAGCCTGATTCTGCTTTTTCTGACAAGGATAGATTGATAATTGATCAGTTTTTACTCGCAGGAGGAAGGATTCTGTGGATGATAGATCCTGTTTTAACTGATTTGGATTCTCTCAAATCAGCCCAAACAACAATGGCGACGGAAAACGAACTGGGCCTTTTCCACCAAATGTTCGATTATGGTGTGCGTCTCAACAAAGATCTAATCCTAGATCCTCAATGTGCACCCATCGCTTTGGACGCCGGGCCACAGGGAAACCAAAGGAATTACCAGATGTTCAATTGGTACTTCGCACCCCTAGCAATTCCACAGGCATCAGATATAATTTCTCATCCTATTACAACCAACCTCGACCCCATACACTTCGATTTTGTCTCAAGTATGGACACTGTAGGCACGGATGCTGAAATTAGAAAAACAATACTATTACACACTTCTCCTAGAGCAAGAAGGCATCTAGCTCCAGTAAGAGTGTCTAGTTCTGTTGTTGATCTAAAACCCAATGTCTTCACAACGCACCCCACCCCCAATTCACCAATGGCCATCCTGTTGGAGGGGAAATTCAA
>PBNL01000017.1 GCA_002723115.1 Methanobacteriota archaeon
ACTACTGGACAACCACATATGTTCCACCGTGCACACTGGCACGAGGGGAAGCTTTACTACAAGGGTAAGGTGGTTATGGAAAGAGAAGAGGCATAACGAGTAGCCTTTACTCAATCGAATGATATTCAATTCAAGGGGAGCTTCCGCTCCCCTTTTTATATACGCGATAGTTATTCACGTTTAAGTTTTTAAGACTAAACTCACAAGAGTATGCCAAACCATTTTAAGCATATAACTTGCGCTACTATTCGCATTTATGACGAACTGAATCAATAATTTATGAAAGCAGCAATCACATGTGTCGCGGGGTATGTTCCTGAGGATGTACTAACGAACGACGACCTAAGTAAAATGGTCGACACTAACGACGAATGGATTAAGACTAGAACTGGAATATCTCAAAGACATATTCTTAAAGATCCAACAAAAGCAACGTCAGACATGGGAGCTGAAGCTGTAAAAACTCTTTGTAAAAAGAGAGGAATAGATCCAACAGAAATTGATGTAATAATTACAGCAACTGTTACTCCTGATATGCTGTTTCCATCAACTTCTAACTTGATTGCTGTAAAAGCAGGTGCAACAAAAGCTTGGGGGTTTGATCTTAGCGCTGCTTGCTCAGGGTTCTTATTCGCATTAACTACCGGATCTCAGTTTATTCAAAACGGTACTTACAAGAAAGTTGTCGTTGTTGGTGCGGATAAAATGAGTTCTATTATAGACTACACAGACAGAACTACTTGTGTTCTATTTGGCGATGGAGCTGGTGCAGTTCTTTTAGAGGCATCTGAAGATGAAAACGGTGTAATAGATCATATACACCACTGTGACGGTGCAGGAGCAGAATTTTTGTGCATGAAAGCTGGTGGGTCGCTTAACCCAGCATCTCATGATACTGTTGATGCTAAACAACACTACGTTTACCAAGAAGGTAAATCTGTGTTTAAAGCTGCTGTAACAGGTATGGCTGATGTCAGCTATGAAATCATGCAGAGAAATGGACTTGAAGGAAAAGATGTAGCATGGCTAGTCCCTCACCAGGCTAATCTTAGAATTATTGATGCCACTCAAAGACGAATGGGAGTAGATCCTGAAAAAGTCATGATTAATATTCAAGACTACGGAAATACTACAGCAGCAACTATCCCACTTTGTTTAAGAGATTGGGAATCACAACTAAAGAAGGGTGATAACATCATTCTAGCAGCATTTGGCGGTGGGTTTACTTGGGGTAGTATCTACCTAAAGTGGGCTTACGAGGCTAAATCTTAATTTTACATTATTAACTTGGTCACCTGAATCGCAAGCGATCATGAAACAAACTGAAATACACGACCTCATCAAATTCGTAGCTAAGGCTGGAGTTACTGAGGTAGAAATAGAGCACAAAGACTTTAAAATCACAATTAAGTCAGAGATGCCTAAGAAAGGGAAGAAAGGTTCTGAAGAGCCTATCATCCAGCAAATACAAGTGCCTGTTGCAACTCCTGTAATACAGGCTCCTGTAACAGCTCCTGTAGCTCAACAAGCAACTGTAGCACAGGTAGCCCCTGCTCCGGCAGCTCCGGCTTCTGTAGCAGAAGCAGCTCCTGCTCCTGAGACACCTGAAGCTAGCGATAATTCTAATCTCATCGAAGTAAAATCTCCAATGATTGGAACTTTCTACAGACGTCCTAGTCCAGACAAGGATCCATTCAAAGAAGTAGGAGAGATTATTAAAGATGGTGATGTGGTTTGCGTAATTGAGGCTATGAAGCTCTTCAATGAGATTGAATCTGAGGTTAGTGGTAAAATTGTAAAGTTCTTAGTAGAGGACAATTCTCCTGTTGAGTACGATCAACCACTTTACCTGGTTGATCCTTCTTGATCAATACTATTAAGTCATGTTTAAGAAGATCCTCATAGCAAATAGAGGCGAAATCGCATTACGCGTTATTCGTACTTGTCGTGAAATGGGTATAAAGACAGTAGCTGTTTATTCAACTGCTGACAAAGACAGTCTTCCTGTGCGTTTTGCCGACGAAGCTGTATGTATAGGCCCTGCACCTAGTAGCGAGAGCTATTTAAATATCCCTAATATTATTGCCGCGGCTGAAATCACAAATGCTGATGCAATTCATCCTGGATACGGTTTCTTAAGTGAAAACGCTGCCTTCTCAAGAGTATGCCAAGAAAACGACATCAAATTCATTGGGGCAAGCCCTGAGATGATTGATGCAATGGGAGATAAAGCATCTGCAAAGTCTACAATGAAGGCTGCAGGAGTTCCTACCATACCTGGATCTGAAGGCATATTAGACTCATTAGAAGAAGCGATTGAATGCGCAAAAGAAATTGGATATCCTGTTATGCTCAAAGCAACAGCTGGGGGTGGCGGAAAGGGAATGCAAGTTTGTCACGATGACGAAAGTCTTGCTGAAGGTTGGGAAAGCACGAGAAGAGAAGCAGCAGCAGCATTTGGAAATGACGGTATGTACATGGAGAAGTTCGTTGTGGAACCTCGCCATATAGAAATTCAAATCGCATCTGATTATAGAGGTAAAGCTTGCCACTTAAGTGAAAGAGATTGCTCTATACAACGTCGTCACCAAAAGTTAGTAGAGGAGGTTCCTTCTCCATACATGACAGACGACCTTCGTGAAAAGATGGGAGAAGCTGCAATTAGAGCAGCTGAAGCTGTAAAATACGAAGGTGTTGGTACTGTTGAATTTCTAGTTGACGCTAACCGCGACTTCTACTTTATGGAAATGAACACTCGTATTCAAGTAGAGCACACAATTACTGAAGAGGTTATTAATTACGACCTGATCAAGGAGCAAATTAAACTTGCTGCTGGAGAGAAAATCAAAGGACGGAATCACTTCCCTAAGATGCATGCTATACAGTGTCGTATTAATGCAGAGGACCCTGACAGAAATTTTGCTCCTTGTCCTGGTAATATCACTAATTACCATCAACCTGGTGGTCACGGAGTTCGTTTAGATACTCATGCTTATGCTGGATACCGCATCCCTCCTTACTATGATAGCATGATTAGTAAGTTGATTGTAGTAGCCCAAACAAGAGAGGAAGCCATCACTAAGATGGAAAGAGCTCTTGACGAATACATTATTGAAGGTATCAAGACTACTATTCCATTCCACAAGAAACTAATGAAGCACGAAAGATTTCGTTCTGGAAACTTCACTACTAAGTTTATGGAAGAAGAGGATATCTAGACTTTAAAATATTGGTCGTACTATGACCTGGGAGGAGCGGTACAGTTTGTACTTTTCCTCCATTTTTTTTCACTTCATTAGACCCAACAATGTATTTGGGATCTGAAGTGTCTGTACAAGAAACGTCGTAATCATTTCCTTTTACAAGAACATCCGGATTAATCGCTTCAATTGCTTCTAAAGGAGTATCCTCACTGAAAATTATCACCAAGTCAACACAATTAATTGCTGTTAAAACCATAGCCCTATCCTCTTCGCTATTGATAGGTCTTTCGGGTCCTTTGTTGAGTCTTCTTACACTCTCGTCATCATTTATAGCGACGATTAATTTTGACCCAAATTTAGATGCTGCTTCAAGGCAATGTATGTGACCAACATGAAGAATATCAAAAACACCGTTGGTAAACACAATCTTGTGCCCCTCATTACGCCAATTTTCAATAGTATCTAAAATGCTCATCACTTAGCTTTGTTGAGTCTAGCGACAACTAAAACTATATATCCAATAGCGCCAGTTATGATGAGCATAGCGGTTTGGGTTATCCAAACAACATTTCCAACAGCAAGTCCTATCACCTTCTCATAACCTATAGACTCAAAACCAAGCATAACTGCTCCTTGGTAAGAACCAACACCACCTGGTGAGGGGAATAGCATCCCAAATCCTCCGCTAACCATTACCCAAAGTCCCTGAAAAATACCCAGATCCTCTAGTCCATCCATCGATGCAAAAAGCACGTAGGCCATCAAGTAGTACATAATCCAAATAAATAGTGTGTGTGCTATGAAAAGTGAGCGTTTGCTCATGTTTTGGACACTTTTCACACCATCGAATATGCCTTTTATAAAGCTGAAAACTTTTGAGTTTTTATATCTCCTCTTGAGAATAGCATAGCTTCCAATGCCCAACACTCCGATAGCTAACATTAGCATAACTAGAGCAGATCCTCCGGGAATTTGAACAGATGAGAACATCTGCATAACAGCATTAAAATTGGTAATCAATGCTACTGCTAGAAAAATCGCAAGCATAAAAACATCTACAACTCTTTCAGTTATAACAGTACCTATGAGTTTATCTACAGGAACATCATCAGTTGAATTCAGTGCTGCACATCTTGCTACCTCGCCAGATCTTGGAACGAATGTGTTTGCTAGGTAGCCAAAAGCTACAGAAGCGACTGCGTTTAAGGGTTTGGCCTCATAGCCCATTGGGCTGAGTAATAAATTCCATCTTAATCCACGACTCACAACTGCTAAAAAGCCCATTGTAAACGTCGTGGCAACAGCCCAAACCGGTGCTGAAGACATTTTCTCAAGCAGAGCGTCCTTGTCTCCAACAAGCTCAGTTAACTTGATTAGAAGATATACACCTATGGCAAGAAATATTGCGTAAGTGATGATCTTCTTAAAGCTCATTTAGACAATTTTATTAGTTGCAGTGTCTGGGAAAACAACGGTTGGAGTGAAGTTTTGGGCTTCCTCTACTGTCATCATTCCGTAGGCGATTACAATGATGATATCTCCTGGTTGGCATCTTCTTGCAGCAGGTCCGTTTAAGCAGACTTGGCCAGATCCTCTTTCACCCTTGATGGTGTAGGTCTCGATGCGCTCACCGTTATTTACGTTTACGATTTGGACTTTTTCACCTTCAACTAAACCAGATGCCTCTAAAAGGTCTGGATCAAGAGTGATACTTCCAATGTAGTTTAGATCAGCTTCTGTGACAGTTAGCCGATGCAACTTAGATCGCATTACTGTGATTAACATGGTGCAAAAATACTCTATTCTATTGCTTTTTCTGTTGCCAAACCTCATAGGTTTTCTTCGCCTCTTCAAACCACTCTTCTCCGTACTTCCTAACTAATGCGTCCCTGCAAAAATCCAATACTGTAATCTCCTTTGCAGCACCACATTTTCTAGCCCCCTCACAGATATTCCACTGGTGATAATTTAATGCTTCAAAATCTACTAATTCCTTAATTCTAATTGGGTAAAGGTGACATGAAATGGGTTTTTTCCATGTTGTTTGGCCTTCTCTATGTGCCCTTTCAATTCCACATTGAAGCACACCTCCTTCAGTTGTTGCATAAACACAAACTCCCCCATCTACTAAAGGCGTTTCAAGTCCTCCGTCTTGGCCTACGGTAAAGAGACCAGTTTTTTCAATTATGTCAATGCCTTCCTGATTTAAAAACGGTTTAATATCGTCGTATATGGAATCTAATATTGCGCACTCCTCCTCAGTCAACGGCGCGCCCCCTTCGCCTTCGACACAACAAGCACCCTTACAAGCATTAAGATCGCATGCAAAATGCTTGTCGAAAATGTCCTCAGACAACAACTTACTACCAACCAAAATCATATGCGCGAAGTTAAGGTCAGATTATATTTGCCTCGATGTCGCAAAATGGAAATGAGAATTTAAGGAAAGGGCTTTCGAGGGTGAAGTTGTTGTTGCCAACAGTTTTGGGGTTGGGTGTGATCTTCTATTTATTTAAGGATGATTTTGCTCAGGCTGAAGGATTCAAATGGACAGGCACTACTACTCTAGCGCTTTGCTTGGCCCTAACTATGGTTTTTATCAGAGATGCAGCTTATGTTCTTAGGCTTAAGATTCTTTCTTCTGGTGAATTGAGTTGGAGGGGGGCGTTTAATTCGGTTATGCTTTGGGAATTTGCGTCTGCTTTAACGCCGACAGTTATTGGAGGTTCTGCGTTTGCAGTCTTAATTCTTAAAAGGGAAGGTTTGAACTTAGGCCGAAGTGTTGCAACAGTACTTGTCACTGCTCTAATGGATGAATTGTTCTACGTTGTTGCAGTTCCTACCACCCTGCTTTTTGTAAGCATTGACTCTTTTTTCCCAGGTGAATCTGAAAATCTTTGGTTTGATTCAGGAGTCCACACCCTATTCTTCAGCGGATATGTTCTGACTTGCTTTGTTTCAATAGTTGTTTTGTCAGCACTTTTTGTTAGCCCAAAAGGAACTGGCAAAGTCATTTCTCTAATATTCAAACTTCCATTATTGAGTAAATGGAGTTACAAGGTTGATGATTGGACTAGTGATTGGGAGATGGCTTCAGATAATCTCAAGGGGAACTCTATAGGATTTTGGTTTGGTGCTTTCGGGGCAACTCTTGCAAGTTGGACTGCTAGATTCTTTACGCTTAACGCAATTTTAATTGCATTTATGGAAGTAGTCCCTCATGGAGAAATAGTGGCAAAACAATTGGCAATGTGGATAGTCATGCTTTTAAGTCCTACCCCAGGCGCATCTGGAATAGCTGAAGTTGCATTTCCAACTTTCATAGGTCCTGCCATCACTCCAATGGTTTCGATGGCGGCATTGGGTGTTGCAGTAATTGTTTGGCGTATTCTAACCTATTTCATTTATCTCATTATTGGAGCAATTTTAGTCCCAAATTGGTTGGCTAATACAAGGCCCACTTAACGTAACTTTATATCCCTAAGAAAATAATCATGGCGAAAGGAAAAGGAACGAGAGCGGTACACGCAGGAGTTAAGCCTTGCGAGGCGACAGGAGCTATTATGACTCCCATATACCAAACCTCAACATACGTTCAAGAGGGAGTGGGAAATCACAAGGGATACGAGTATTCAAGAACATTAAATCCAACAAGGCACGCACTGGAAAATGCGTTGGCTGAGCTAGAGGGTGCTAAACACGGATTGGCTTTTGGCAGTGGCCTTGCTGCAATGGACAATCTGATTAAAATACTTAAGCCAGGCGACGAGGTAATTTCAACTGATGATTTATACGGTGGCTCGTATCGATTGTTCACTACTGTTTTTGAGAATTACGGTATCAAGTTCAACTTTATAGACTTGAGCGATATGGATGCGTTAAAGTCAGCAGTTAATCAGAACACAAGGATGGTTTGGATTGAAACTCCAACCAATCCCATGATGAAAATCACAGATATCAAGGCGATTTCTGAAGCTGTATCAGGGAATGATGTTTTAGTGTGCGTTGACAACACTTTTGCAACACCAATGCTTCAACTTCCATTAGCCCAGGGTGCTGATGTTGTTATGCATTCTGCAACAAAGTACCTCGGTGGTCACTCTGATGTAGTGATGGGTTGCCTGATGCTCAATGACGACGATTTAGACCTTAAGCTGCGCACCCTGCAAAACTCATGTGGAGCGATTGCCGGGCCAATGGACAGCTTCCTAGTCTTACGAGGCATTAAAACTCTTCACTTAAGAATGCAAAGGCATTGCGAAAACGGAAAAGCAGTAGTTGAGTTCCTCAATTCTCACCCAAAAGTCGAAAGAGTTTACTGGCCAGGTCTTGAATCTCATCCAGGTCATGATGTTGCCAAGAGACAAATGAGTGATTTTGGAGGAATGATTTCTTTCACTATCGCAGGAGACAATATTGAAACTGCTCACAAATTTGTTGAAGCCGTAGAGATTTTTACTCTTGCTGAATCTTTAGGAGGTGTTGAGTCTTTAATTGGACACCCTGCGACAATGACACATGCATCTATTCCAAAAGAGGTGCGTGAAAAAGTAGGCGTTACAGACGGATTGATTAGATTGAGTCTAGGAGTTGAGGATTCGGAAGATTTAATTGCTGATCTAAGTCGTGCTTTTGACAAATTATAATGCCAAACCCTAAAGAACACCACGCAGTAGTTGGAGCTGGACTAATTGGAGGTCTTTGGGCTCTTATGCTAGCACAGAGAGGGTATAAAGTCACCCTATACGACAGGCGACCTGACCCTAGAAAAGCTGGGGTAGATGCAGGTCGATCTATCAACCTTGCGCTAAGTGATCGTGGTTGGAAGGCAATGACAAAAGCTGGGGTTGATGAAGTCGTGCGTACAATTGCTCTTCCAGTTAAAGGCCGAATGATGCACGACCACAGTGGCAATCAGTTTTTTCAGCAATACGGAAACGACGATCAATTTATTTACTCTGTATCCAGAGGTGGTCTCAATATGTTGTTAGTGGAAGAGGCTGAGAAGCACCCAAATGTTGAGGTCAAATTCGATCACCCTTGTTCAGGATATTCAATTAATGATAAAGGAACAGTTGATGTGAACTTTAAAGATGGAAGCACTATTGTGCACGACAGACTTTTTGGAACAGATGGGGTCTATAGTGCTGTTCGAAGCACCATGGTTCGCAACGACAGATTTAACTATACACAACAATACATTCCTCACGGATACAAGGAAATTCTTATGATGCCAAACGACGATGGTGATTATAGAATTTCTGAAAACGGATTGCATATATGGCCTCGCGGTGAGTTTATGTTTATGGCTCTACCAAATCCAGGTGGTAGTTTTACTTGCACCCTATTTGCTCCATTCGAAGGCGAGGAAAGTTTTGAAAACATCAAAACTGATGAAGATGTAGTGGCGTTTTATCAAAAGCACTTCCCTGATTCAATAGAAATGCTTCCGAATCTTATTGAGGATTGGAATGAAAACCCCGTTAGTTCGATGTGTAACACTAAATGTTACCCGTGGAATGATGGAGGTAGAGTTGCACTATTGGGTGATGCTGCTCATGCAATAGTTCCCTTCTATGGACAGGGCATGAATTGCGGCTTTGAGGATTGCTCTATCCTATCAGAGTTAATTGACTCTCTCCCTGAAAATTCTTCTGAAAGTGACTGGAGTGCAATGTTGGGTGAATACTCACGGGTTAGAAAACCAGCTGCTGATGCAATACTTGATTTGGCCTTACACAACTATATCGTGATGAGGGATAAAACAGGCGATCCTAAATATCAATTGCAAAAAAAGATTGAGAAGAGGATTGCAGAAGCTCATCCCGATAAATGGAAGCCCCTGTACTCACTAGTTACATTTAGTCACATACCATATAATGAGGCTTGGGATAGGGGTGAATTGCAACAAGCAGTTATGAACGTTGTGATGTCACAATCTGATATTGAAACTACTTGGGAAAGCGAAGAAATTATAGAACTTGCTATTGAAACTTTGGATAAATTCCATAGTGACTCAAATTCATTAGCAAGGCCTACGCCGCTTTTATCTGTAGATGTTTAAAAGAGTACATACTCTCCTTGTCGCGATCGCGTTTATTCGTCTTTCGGCATTATGCCAAAGTCCATCTTTTGAATCAACTCTTAAGACATATAAGCCTTGGGCTTTTACAGTTTCTGGTGGTGGTAACGGGTTGATGTTTGGGAATCAACCTTGGGATGTGAATGTAGGTACTCTTAACGGTGATCCTGATCCTATTGACGGGACTTGGACGCCTACAAATCAATTAGGTTGGTTAGTGGGTATAGGAGGACTGTACGCCATAGAGGATCCTATCATTTTCGATAGAATATGCCTAAATCTTTTGGGAGGTAAAAG
The DNA here is from genome assembly GCA_002723115.1 of Methanobacteriota archaeon. Taxonomy (GTDB): domain Bacteria; phylum Bacteroidota; class Bacteroidia; order Flavobacteriales_D; family Sanyastnellaceae; genus UBA974. The sequence goes on from PBNL01000017.1 coordinate 9,583, forward strand.
ACAGATATCTGAGCAGTTTACAGGATCATACATAAACCAAAACACGAATACAATTCTATCAGACACTGTATTAAACACATCACGAAGTGCAATAAATATCGGTGCTGCTTTAAGCGTATTACATGCCTTTACAATTTCACCAGATGTATTGATTGAAAGTGGATTAGGCATTTCGTACAAACGTGATTTCTTTGCTAAAACAAAGTTGGATTCAGCAGGTTACATGCACCAAGGCACACCGCAAATCCAAACCCTGAGTCTGGAAGCCACAATTGGTGTAGGGGTAATGGTTTGGAAAGGCCGTTTCTTAAGGCTCAACTTCACTACAGACCTTTTTCAAGTGTTCAAAACTGACTCACCAAATAATAGAAATGGCGCTTCAACAATCCCTTGGATGATGAATGATTACAGACCCTATAGAGTAGTTCTCAATTACGATCTACACGTTAAACGAAGAGGTGAAAAAAACTGTGCTAACCCAAATCACACTGAAGAAGCAAAGGAATTGTTTGGCGAAAAAATGCGTGGGCATAGAAAGGCCAAAAGCAATCACAAGAAAAAGAAAAAGCGTAGAAGGGATTACTTCTAGTCAGCGCACAATTCAATAAGCACTTTCGAAGTGTCTGATGGATGTAAAAACGCAATGCGCTTCCCATCTGCTCCACCCTTAGGCCCACTAATACATCTATATCCTTTTTTTTCTAATCTATATATTTCTCCTTCTAAATCATCTACATGGAATGCTACGTGGTGTAGCCCCTCACCTCTTTTTGCTATATGTCTAGCAATAGGTCCATCATCAGATGTAGATTGAAGAAGTTCAACTTTAGATTCTCCCGTTTGAAAGAAAGATGTAATTACATTTTCATCAGCAACTTCCTCTCTTTTATAAGGAGCCAAACCGAGTACATCAGTAAATACCTTCTCGGCTGCAGCTAAATCTTTTACTGCTATACCCAAGTGTTCTATCCTCTTCATGCTTCAAAGGTATGTAATCCGTAACTTTGCGGACATGAATCTATCCTTAGAAGGACGTCACGCATTAGTTTGTGGTGCATCACAAGGAATTGGCCTTGCTGCGGCACGCGAATTAGCGGGACTTGGAGCTAGAATAACTCTACTAGCTCGTAACGAAGAATCTTTAAAAGCAGCTCTTTCTTCATTACCTGAAGTGAGTTCTGGTGCTCATGGTTTTGCAATTGCAGACTTCAGCAAGTCAGATGAAGTAGAAAAGGTTGCTAAAGAACTAGCATCATCAAGTGAAATTGACATTCTAATCAATAATACTGGCGGGCCGGCCGGGGGACCTATTTCCGAAGCTTCTGCAGATGCATTTGTTGCAACATTTGAACAACACTTACTATGTAATCACAAATTAGTGCAAGCACTTTTACCTGGCATGAGAGAAAGAGGGCATGGTAGAATAGTAAATGTTATTAGTACTTCTGTAAAAGCACCGTTAAACAACTTAGGTGTTTCTAACACGATTCGTGGAGCAGTTGCAAATTGGTCTAAAACACTAGCTAATGAAGAGGGAAAGCACGGTATTAGAGTAAATAACGTACTTCCTGGAGCTACTAATACTTCTAGACTTCAAGGAATCTTAGATGCTAAAGCTTCAAAGACTGGCAAAAGCATGGACGAGGTTAGGAATGGAATGATAAGTGCAGTACCTGCAGGAAGATTTGGAGAGCCTGAAGAGATCGGGTCTGCGATAGCATTTCTTTGCACGCCAGCAGCTGACTACATAAGTGGTATTAATTTGCCAGTAGATGGTGGAAGAACCGCCTCTCTTTAATTTATATTTGCCTTATAAACGAACGTCTAAAAAAACACGTTTAACTACATACTATGCAGGAAAGAATTGATGCTTTTATGGCCCTAGCTGCCAAGCGCAATGCAAACGAACCAGAATTCCTTCAAGCTGTCCAAGAGGTGGCTGAAACAGTAATCCCTTTTATTGAGAACAATTCCAAGTACGACGATGCTCGTATTCTTGAGAGAATGATCGAACCTGAAAGGACTATTATTTTCAGAGTGTCTTGGGCTGATGACGAAGGAAATGTTCAAGTAAACAGAGGTTTTAGAGTAGAGTTTAACTCTGCAATTGGACCATATAAAGGAGGTCTTAGATTTCACCCAAGTGTAAATCTTAGTATTCTAAAATTCCTAGGTTTCGAACAAGTCTTTAAGAATTCACTTACGACTCTACCTCTTGGTGGCGGTAAAGGTGGATCAGATTTCGACCCAAAGGGAAAGAGCGATAACGAGGTGATGCGATTCTGTCAGAGCTTCATGACTGAACTAAGCAGACACATTGGTGCAGATACAGATGTGCCTGCTGGTGACATCGGAGTTGGAGGCCGTGAAATTGGCTATATGTTTGGTCAATACAAGAGATTGAGAAATGAGTTCACAGGGGTACTAACTGGCAAGGGAGCGTCTTGGGGTGGATCGCTTATCCGTCCAGAGGCAACAGGTTACGGTACAGTGTACTTTGCTCAAGAAATGTTAGCCACTAAGGGAGATAATTTCGAGGGCAAAGAGGTTGTTATTTCTGGCTCAGGAAACGTTGCTCAATTTGCTGCTGAAAAATGTATTCAGTTAGGAGCGAAAGTGCTTACAATGTCAGATTCTAAAGGATTCATCTACGATCCAGAAGGAATTGACTCTGACAAGCTTGCTTGGATTATGAATCTTAAGAACAACCGAAGAGGAAGGATAAGTGAATATGCTGACCAATATCCAGGCAGCACATTTACTGAGGCAAGCCGCCCTTGGGGAACTAAGTGTGATGTTGCTCTTCCATGTGCAACACAAAACGAATTAAATGGTGACGAAGCTGCAGCTTTATTAAGCAATGGTTGCAAGTGTATCGCTGAAGGAGCAAACATGCCTTGTACACCTGAAGCAGTTGAAGCATTCCATAAAGGAGGAGCTTTATTCTCTCCAGGAAAAGCATCTAATGCTGGTGGAGTTGCTACCTCTGGTCTTGAGATGACTCAAAACAGCATGAGACTATCTTGGACTAGAGAAGAAGTTGATGCAAAGCTTCACAATATTATGAAGAGCATTCACGCACAGTGCGTTAAATACGGTACTGATGAAAACGGTGATGTTGATTATGTTAAAGGAGCAAATATTGCAGGGTTTGTAAAAGTTGCGGACGCAATGATCGATCAAGGATTTGTATAATGATTACAGGACTATTACACCTTCACTCAACAATGCGTTGGATTATCCTTGCGCTTGTTTTAGTGACTCTCATTAGAGCTTATTTAAACCGTTCAAACTCAGAATTTGGCGTTCAATACAAATTGGGATTATTCTCAATGATTGCACTTCACATTCAATTGCTTGTGGGACTAGCTTTGCTTGCAAATGGTCACTGGGCTGAATACACTGTTGAAGGAATCAAGCGCTTTATCATGATGGAACATACAACTATGATGATTATAGCTGTTGTTCTAGGAACCTTAGGTCATAGCCTGAGTAAAAGAGCAGAAGACGTTGCTTCAAAGTACAGAAAACAGTTTATTTTCTTTGGAATAAGCTTTGTCGTAATTCTATCTATGATTCCTTGGCCTTGTCTAAGAAACTTTGGCGAGGTATTCAACTGGATCTAATCAATTTTTATGGGAAGGCTTATCTATTTCTCTGCATTTGCAGCGCTTCTTTTGCTGACATCGTGTGGAGATAATAGTGAGCAAGTTGATAGTGGAGCTGATAGCTCTGATGCTATGTTTATGGCAGAAATTGGACGCATTTATGGATTTAAATGTGCAATTTGCCATGGCAAAAAGGGACGATCTGTTATCAAGACTGCGCCACATTTAACTGAGTCTACTATGTCTTTTAACGAAAGGGTTGCTATCATTAAGTACGGTAAAACAACCATGCCTCCACAGAAGGATGTACTCGACGTAAAGACTATTGAAGGATTGGCAAAGTATATTGAGTCTTTCAAGGAGTAGCTATGAGAAGGAAAAGAAAAAAACTCATAGAAACTGCTGTAGATAAGGAGACTTGCATATTAGTTGGTGTTGCTACTCAGCATCAAAAAAGAGAGCAACTAGAAGAGTACTTAGAAGAGCTGGCATTTTTAGCTTCTACGGCTGATGCAGTCACCAAGAATGTATTTATCCAAGCGCTTTCAAAGCCTGATGTAAAGACTTTTGTTGGCTCAGGTAAACTTCTTGAGATTAAAGAATACGTAGATGCTGAAGAGATCGATATGATCATCTTTGACGATGAACTAAGTGGTTCACAAATTCGTAATATCGAAAAGGAAATTGAAAACGTAAAGATCCTAGATAGGCCCAATCTTATTCTTGACATCTTTGCTCAAAGAGCTAGGACTGCACATGCTAAGACTCAAGTAGAACTCGCTCAATATCAATACCTACTGCCGCGTTTGACAAACATGTGGACTCACCTTCAGAAACAGAAAGGTGGTATAGGGATGAAGGGACCTGGTGAGAAGGAGATTGAGACTGATAGAAGAATTATTAGAGATAGGATCGCTCTTTTAAAGAAAGAACTTGAAGCCATTGACAAACAAATGGCAACCCAAAGAAGCAATAGAGGCGCACTGATCAGAGTTGCTCTAGTAGGTTACACTAATGCAGGAAAAAGCACTTTAATGACTGCGCTTTCAAAGAGCGACGTGTTTGCTGAAAATAAACTTTTTGCCACATTAGATACTACTGTTCGAAAGGTTGTTGTTGGCAATCTCCCCTTCCTTCTGAGCGACACTGTTGGATTTATTCGCAAGCTTCCTACGCAATTGATTGAGAGTTTTAAATCGACTCTTGACGAGACTAGAGAAAGTGATTTCCTCATACATGTAATTGACGTGAGTCACCCTCAATTTGAGGATCAATTAAGTGTAGTTGAGAGAACTCTGAATGAAATTGGTTCTGACGACAAACCTACTCTTTTACTTTTCAATAAAATAGACCAAATCGCAGATCAAGACGTCTTAGAAGGACTTCGCGAAAGATTCGAAAAATCAGGTCAAGATGTTTTCTTCATGAGTGCATTAAACAAGGAAGACGTATTGAGATTGAGAGACGAGCTTTACATTAGGGTCAAAGAATTACACGCTAAGCGTTATCCATACAATCAATTCTTATATTAGTTCCATGTCTAGCATACGCCAAGAAAAAGTAGCAACCCTTATAAAACAGGAACTAAGCATAATATTCCAACAGAATTCTTCTATGAGATTTGATGGGATTTTCATCACTGTTACTCTTGTAAGGATGTCGCCAGACTTAGGAGTGGCAAAAGTGTTTTTGAGCTTTATGGCTGTGAAAGAGAAAAACCTTGCACTGCGAAAAGTCAAAAGTGAAGCTACATGGACTAGAAAAAAATTGGCTGGAGTAATAGGTAAGCAAGTACGACGCATACCAGAATTACAATTCTACATTGACGATAGTTTGGACTATTACGATGAAGTAGAAAAAGCCCTGAAAAGTTAAGATGTGAGATTACCACTGAGACTCGCACTACGCTATGTTTTTAAGCCTAGGTCTAGGAAACTAGTCCATATCATTTCTGGAATCTCAATGTTCGTCATAGCTATGGTGACGACTGCAATGATTGTTGTCCTTTCAGCATTTAATGGATTGGAGGAGCTTGTGTCAGAACTATTCGGCACTCTTGACGCTGATGTAGCATTAGTCCCAAAGTTTGGGGAAGTGGTGCCGGAGGGTTTGGCATTTCAATTAGAAAATTCAGAGCACATAGCACATTATTCGGCGATTATAGAAAGCGAAGCAATCATAAGTGCAAATGGTTCTTCAGAGATATGTACAATATTAGGTGTAGATAGCAACTATAAAAATGTTGCTCCAGTTGAAGACGCAATTATTACAGGTGAATGGGGAGAGGATTGTTGTGTTATAGGCTACGGCATCAAAAGCATGTTGAGGTTACCTGCCGAAAGTAAAATGGATGAAACTGTAGTCATAGGTGCTCCAATTAGAGGGAAAAAATTAAGCAGACACAAAGAAGCTGCTTTCAGAAACATGCCAGCAACAGCTTGTGGGACATTTTCAATTAATGCTGATATAGATATGCGTTATGTTATAGCGCCATTGGGGTTTGCATCTGAACTATTTGGGCGTGAAGGAGAAGTAAGCAGGTTTGAAATAAAGCTGTCTGATGGTTCAAAAGCAGAAGATTTAGAAGGACTTGTTGGCGAGGACTACAGGTTTAGAACAAGAGCTGAAAAACACAGGTTTATAACTCAAACCAACAGGGCAGAAAAGTGGGCAACTTTTGTAATTCTCAGTTTTATTCTGATAGTGGCAGCCTTTAATGTGCTTGCCTCGCTTACCATGATGTTGATTGAAAAGAAGGACGACCTTTCGATTTTCAAGGCTATGGGGATGAGGAGCCGTGACCTTGAACTTACATTTTCTATTCAGGGATTAGCCATCAATATTTTTGGTGGGGTAATAGGGGCTGTTCTAGGTATCGGGCTGGTTTGGGCCCAAACTCAGTGGGGCTTCATCACGCTTGAAGGATCTGTTGTTCCTGCCTACCCCGTATTGTTAAAGTATGGTGACGTTGTAGGTACTCTTTCTGTTGTAATGGGAATTGGAGGCCTGGGATCGGCAGCTATGGTAAGATTCCTAATTAGAAAAATCGTGGTCTGAGAATTTATCTGCGATAAACTTCAGCTTATCTCGTATTTCTTCTACCGTTTCAAAAGTAACTAGGTCTAACCTGTGCTTTTTAAAATCAGGTATACCCTTAAAATAGTTAGCATAGTGGCGGCGCATTTCTACAATACCCAACCTATCCCCTTTCCATTCTAGAGATCTTTCAAAATGCATTGTTACAGCATCTATTCTTTCAGCCATACCAGGTGATGGAAGGTGTTCTCCCGTTGCCATATAGTGCTTTATCTCATTAAAAACCCAAGGACTTCCTATTGATGCTCGGCCTATCATAATTCCATCAACACCGTACTTATTTTTATATTCCACTGCCTTCTCAGGTGAGTCAATATCACCATTGCCAAAAACAGGAATATTCATCCTAGGATTATTCTTTACCTCTGAAATCAAAGTCCAGTCTGCAGATCCTTTATACATCTGTGCTCGTGTACGACCGTGGATACTTATTGCTTTAATTCCAACATCTTGAAGCCGTTCAGCAACATCTACTATATATCTTGAATCATCATCCCAACCTAATCGTGTTTTAACTGTTACAGGAAGCTTGCATGTGTCTACAATTTCCTTAGTCATTTCAACCATTTTGGGTATGTCTTGTAATATCCCAGCTCCAGCTCCTTTAAGTGCAACTTTCTTAACTGGACACCCATAATTAATATCAATAATGTCTGGTCCAGCTGCCTCGGCAATCTCTGCTGCCTCCCTCATCGGGTCGATGTTCCCTCCAAAAATTTGAATGCCAATTGGACGTTCATATTCGAAAATGTCTAGCTTCTGTTTGCTCTTTGCTGCATCGCGAATTAATCCCTCGGAACTAATGAATTCAGTGTACATAACATCAGCGCCGTACTTTTTGCATACAGCTCTAAACGGAGGATCACTCACATCCTCCATTGGAGCGAGTAACAATGGGAATTCACCCAAATCTATATCACCTATTCTAGCCAATTTATTCCGAACTTGCAGCAAAATTAAGCTACTTCATGAAGTTCTTACAAGAAGCCTTCCGCAATCTGCATCCTGTACTTCAATTTACCTTCATTTTATGTATTGCTCTAGTGGGCATGTCGGTAAGCGTTTTCATTTCAACTTTTGTCAATGCATGCCTCTGTGACACACCTCTAGATGTTGCTGAATACACTAAGATTCTTTCAACTGCAAACACTGATGCTGGAGTTTGTGGAAATCTGGTGATGAATAGTATAAACCAAATCCTAGCCTTCATGGGTGCGGGATTTGTATACAGCAAATTAGTTGGCGGAGTTGGCGTTGGATTGAGACCAAAGGGTGCTCAAGCAGGATTTATTAGGTTTTTGCTAGGGGCAATTGCAATTACACTTGCCTTCGCGCCATTCCTCGATATCACATACAGACTCAATGAATGGATTCTTCTTGGAACTCGCTTTCACACTTATGCTTCTGGTCTAGAAGCACAAGCCATGGTGCTTACGAAGGCAATGCTAGACATAGGATCTTTTGGAGAGTTGACCGCCTGTTTGATTGCTGTTGCTATTTTACCTGCAATCGCTGAAGAATATCTGTTTAGAGGGGCGCTTCAGCCGCTATTTGCAAAGTGGAGCGGGAGTATTCACGTTGGGGTTTGGTGTAGTGCAATTGTTTTCAGCGCGATACACATGCAGTTCTTTGGGTTTATTCCAAGGATGTTGCTTGGGGCAGGATTTGGTTACTTAGTAGTAGCAAGTGGGAACCTTTGGGTTGCTGTTGGTGCTCACTTTATTAATAATGCGAGTGCTGTGATAGCTGCTTGGTATTTTGGGGCGGAATGGTTGGAAACGGGACTTGAGCCGAGTTCGGAGCCATGGGGGATTGAGCAAGTGGTGATGACTTGCTTGTTTGGTCTATTTATTATTCTAATTGCAAGAAGACTCAGAGGTCATTCTGTGTGGAAGGAAAACAAGTCTAATTACTTAGGGCTCGGGCAATAATTAGATCCTCCTTAGTAGTAATCTTCATATTCATAGGATCACCCTCACTTAGGTGCACCTTGTGACCTGCAGCCTCAAAAACGCTAGCGTCATCAGTGAATTCTGGGGTGTAGTCCACAGCAAATGCAGGTTTGATTAAGGCCAAATCAAAGCATTGTGGCGTCTGAACCGCCAGATACTCAGATCTAATTAATGCTTCAGATGATCCATCTTCCGAGACGCGTCTGATACTGTTTTTTAGAGGTGTTACTGGAACTGCTGAGCCGTGTGTGGCAGCATCGTCAAAGCAATTGCGGATCAATTCAATGGTTGGAAATGGACGAACTGCATCGTGTATTGCAACTATTCCCTCATCGGGAAGTGTTGTAAGACCGTGAAGTACTGAATGGAATCTCTCCTTGCCTCCAGGTATTATTGCATCAGCACCGGAATCACCGTATTTCTCCTCTAGATCTTTGAATTCGTCAAAGAGATTTGGGTTTAGTACAACACTTAAATGTGCATCAGGCGCTGCCTCTTTAAAACGGCGAAGGGTCCACCACATTAATGGCAGACTCTTTACCGATAAAAATTGTTTAGCTGTTGTGCTCTTCATGCGAGTACCGGTTCCACCGGCAACAATTAGAACAAAACGGCTCATAATTTCTTATTTAGTTGCTTCTGCGTAACGCTCAGCAATAGAAGCCCAATCAACTACATTAAAGAATGCAGCGATGTAATCTGGACGACGGTTTTGGTAGTTCAGGTAGTAAGCGTGTTCCCAAACATCAATTCCCATGATTGGGGCGCAACCACATCCTTGACCAGGCATTAGCGGGTTGTCTTGGTTTGCTGTAGAGCATACACAAAGCTTACCTCCTTCGCATACGCAAAGCCAAGCCCAACCAGAACCGAACCTAGTGGCAGCTGCTTTAGAGAATTCGTCTTTAAAAGCTTCATAGCTTCCAAAGTCTCTATCGATAGCAGTACCAAGGTCGCCAGTTGGCTGACCACCTCCATTAGGAGACATTGAGTTCCAGAAAAGGTTATGGTTGAAGTATCCGCCTCCGTTATTACGGATTGCATTGTTATCAGTGTGACTAACTAGTAGATTCTCAATACAAGAATCAGCTAAATCAGTTCCTTCGATTGCAGCGTTAAGTTTCGCTGTGTATCCAGCATGGTGTTTTCCATGATGAATTTCCATAGTGCGTGCATCGATATGAGGCTCTAAAGCATCGTACGCATATGGTAATTGTGGTAATTCAAAAGCCATTGGGCAAGAGATTTAATTGTCAGATAAACTAGGAGACAAATATAAAACGCCTTCACGTTGAGTGAACCACTGATCTTCTAACATTTCATAAATGGTAGTTTTAATGTATTCGTCATCTTCAATTGTTGCTTTGTAGAATTCATCTTCACCGAAAAGGTTACGAGCAACTTGTGCTAAGAAGCGTTTTTCAATCATTCTGGATTCTTCTTCATCACAATCAGCAACAAAACCAGTCAATTCCTTATACTCCTTAAACATTTCTGCAAGCCCACCTTCTACTGGATCATTCCACTCATCACTATTTTCTAAATCCAAATATCCTTTTAATTCATTAAGATTAGATCTATGCTTGTCTACCCAATTAAAGGCTCCATCTCTTAATGCACCAGACCAAACTAATTCTGCCAACACCCTACTAACCTTGGTTGTATCAAGTGGAATAAAAACGTCTGGAGTAATTCCTCCGCCCCCATAAACTGTTCGGCCTAACAGAGTTTGAAACTCTAGCGAATCAGTATGAGATATACTATCTGCATGAAATAATTCTCCAGATTCTACTCTAGTTGAATGATCAGAAGAATAATCTATGTTATCACCATAAGGTTTTTGAATTGGTCGACCACTTGGTGTATAAAATCTTGCAACAGTTAATCGCAACGCTCCATCAATCGCAACTTCAAATTCCTCTTGCACTAGGCCTTTGCCAAATGATCTTCTGCCAATAATTAATCCCCTATCATTATCCTGAAGTGCTCCCGCAAAAATCTCACTTGCTGAAGCTGAACTTTCATCTATAAGCACGGCTATAGGCATACTTGCAAAAACACCATCATATTGGCTTCTATATACTTGCTTGGGTGACGATTTCCCCTCAGTATATACAATATCTAAATCTTTTAGGAGAAAAAGATCTAGCATCTCAGTGGCCGCTTTCAAATAGCCACCACCATTTCCTCTTAAATCAATTACAACTTTAGTGATTCCATTTGCTACTAGATCATCCATTGCTTGGGCAAACTCAAGAGCAGTAGTTGCAGCAAATCTTATGACTTTTACATAGCCTATTTCTTCTGTCAACTTAAACGAAGCGACAACACTATTAATTGGAATCCTAGCTCGGGTAATTGTAACATCGTACTTATCCCCATTACTTCTCTGTAATCCTAATTCTACCTTTGTTCCGCCCTCACCTTTCAATAGCTTCATTACCCTACTATTTGAAAGATCTGTTCCAGATATGTCTTCACCATCAACTTTTAGAATTCTATCTCCTGCTCTAATTCCTGCACTTTCAGAAGGACCGCCAGGCAACGCTGTCACTACCATTAGAGTATCATCACTAACCAAAAACTCCACACCTATACCTTCGAACCCTCCCTCCATAGGCTCAGACATAGCCTTTATTTCTGCTGGGGTCAAGTAAAGTGAATGAGGGTCTAGCTCAGCTACTATAGCTTCGACTGCTATTTCTTCAAGTGCAGATCTATCAATTGTGTCGACGTAGAGATATTCGATTTGGTCTAAAACTGAATTTAGACGAGTACTAAAATGAGGGAGATTTACTTCTGACTCGTACAAACCCTTTCCTAGGAAAATTCCTAAGACAAGCATAAAACCTAATAATAAGGGACTGTTTTTCATCTTAAATACTTATCTGTTCAACTTCAACGTTGGCAGATCTAAGAAATTCCAAACCACTTGTGTCCTTGTACTCGTCTTTATATACAACTCTAACAATTCCAGCTTGATGAATGAGTTTAGAGCAGTCACGGCAAGGAGAGAGAGTTATGTAGAGTGTAGCTCCTTCAGCACTGTTATTGCTTCGTGCGAGTTTTAGGATTGCGTTTGCTTCTGCATGGAGAACGTACCAGTGAGTTTGGCCTTCTTCGTTTTCGCAGCAGTTATCAAATCCAGATGGAGTTCCATTATAACCATCAGCAATGATCATCCCGTCTTTTACGATGATTGCACCTACTTGCTTTCTATCACAATGAGAAAGTCCACTCCACTCGGCAGCCATCTTGATATAAGCGCTATCGTATCTCTGCTTCTTAATCTGATCCTTTGTCATTTTAACTCTTAATAGCCTGCAAGATAAACCCGCAAGTCGTAGTTTCGTCATATGCGTATTTACACTAGAACAGGTGATGATGGAACTACTGGATTGTTCGGTGGCTCAAGAGTACCTAAAGACGACCTACGTATAGAATCATATGGAACTGTTGATGAATTGAATTCATTGATTGGTAGGTTATTAGAACATACTGAGATGAAGGCTCATTTGGAATTTTTCAGAGCAATTCAATCTGATCTCTTTACAATTGGATCTCATTTGGCCACTGTTGATGAAAAAATGAAGGCCAAACTTCCCGTTTTAAACCCTTCAGCCATCGAAAACTTCGAAAAATGGATGGATGAGGCTAATGAAAAAACACCACAATTGAGAAATTTCCTTCTTCCTGGCGGCCATCCTTCAGTTGCTGACGCACATGTTGCGCGATCTGTTTGCAGAAGAGCTGAAAGACGTGTTGTCGCTCTATCACGTGTAGAATCTATAGATTCAGAGATTGTAAAGTATTTGAACAGGCTTTCAGACCTTCTTTTCACAACCGCTAGATTGCTTTCTCATATCAGCGGAACAGATGAAATTGAATGGAGGGTTGCAAATGATTGAGATTCTATTATTTTTGCCGGCATAAACCTAGTAATCTTAATACCGTGTACTGGACTCTAGAATTAGCCTCATATCTCGAAGATGCACCATGGCCAGCATCAAAAGACGAGCTTATCGACTACGCAATGCGTACTGGTGCTCCACTTGAAGTTGTAGAAAATCTTCAGCAACTGCAGAACGATAACGAGAATTATGAAACGATTGAGGATATTTGGCCAGATTATCCTTCTAAAGAAGACTTCTTCTTTAATGAAGACGAATACTAGTTTGCATCTAGTAACCTTCTAACTGTAGGGGTATTTACCTGCTCCATTATAACTTTTCTTCCTGCTGATAGTTTAGAAATCAGCTCACTTGATCCGTGTCTTACTGTCAAAAGTTCGAGGTCATTTTTATGTGAGGTTATAAAACCCTCTCCCAAAGAGTTTAAAAACTTTTCTTGTTTAACGGAGTCTGTATCATAGACCAAATTAAACTGCACTGCAGAATTCTGCATCATCCTAACGTGAATTCCTGCATCAGCTAGTGCGCCAAAAACTGACTCCAAGTGATCCTCTCCAACAAAGCTGTGATCTGAAGGGCCAATTGACATACAGGTAATGTTTGGGCGACTGATGTACATGGGGGTATTAATCTCAAGTTCTGGATAATTCCCAATGCATGTACTTGGTCCATTTGGAAAGATAAAACTCTTTACGAAAAGTGGGATGTTCCTGTTCTGAAGCGGCTTAACAGTTCTGGGGTGAATTACACTAGCTCCATAATAACTTAGTTCTAAAGCTTCATGATAATCTAGTCTTTCAACTGTTACTGTGTCTTCAAAAATCCTTGGGTCTGCATTGTGCATCCCTTGAACGTCCTTCCAAATGCTTACGTCAACCGCATCAGCAGCACAAGCTAAAAGAGCTGCGCTATAATCTGACCCTTCACGTCCAAGAGTTGATGTAGAACCATCAGGTGCTTCGCCAATGAATCCTTGAGTTACTACTATTTGATGTGAATTAAGGAGATCCATCAGTTCAGCACCATTACTTTTCATCGTGCTTTCGTCAACTCTTGCCGACTTGTGTCTTAAGTCCGTTTTAATTGTCTTTCGAACATCCCACCAACAAGCATTGTAGCCTTTAATCTTTAGAAATTCAGCTAGAATTCTTGTGCTAGCTAATTCCCCAAGCGCAACTGTTGCATCGTATCTAGCGTATGAATCCTCAATGTGATTCTGTAAAGTAAAAAGAGACCAAATCTCATCTGAAAATTCTGCCCCCAATTCAAGTGAATTTGCAACAGCAATATGAGATGCCGCAATCTTTTCTAACTCTAATCTAGCCTTATCATCATTTTCTTCAGCCCAAACCTTTTCTAACGCATTCGTCGTCTTTCCCATAGCACTAACAACTATGATGCAGGGATTGCCGTCGGTTTGGGTTTGCAAAATATCCGCAATATTTCTGACAGCTTGGGCATTTTTTACAGATGCCCCACCAAACTTGTGAATTGAAATATTCATTTGACTTTTCACTCTGCTAAGTTAACCTTACTTTTCCCCTATGGAATCATTACCCCTACCTATTGCAGATATTATTGTTCTAATATTTCTATTGACCGGTGCTTTTACAGGATTTAAAAAGGGATTTGTAGTTAGTATCACTTCGTGTATTGCAATTATTGCGGGCGCATTAGGGGCTTATCTTTTTTCAGATTTAATGGGTGAATGGTTGAGTTTACACTTGAACTGGTCTTCAGGCCAAATCTCAGTTGCATCCTTCGCTTTAACATTCCTATTTGTTATAGCCTTAGTTCACTTACTTGCGAAGGCTCTTGAGAAGTTCCTAAAAATGGTCTCTTTAGGATTGGTGAATAAGTTGGCAGGAGCATTGTTTGGCTCGTTAAAAAACGCCCTTCTTCTCTCTTTCATTATTTATGGGCTAAGTGGTTTTGAGTCTTTACTCCCAGATGATCTAGGAGAAAATTGTACCGTTTACCCTTGTGTTGAATCTTTAGCTCCTGCAGTCTTGCCTTACTTAGAAGATTATAAAGACAAGTCCAAACTAGAAGAAGTTGGCGATAATATCGAAGACAAAATAGATGGCGTGAGCGACAAAATTGAAGATAAGATCAAGGATCTAGGCTCCAAATTCGAGAAATAAAGCCCCCACCTTTTCTTTCAATGACTTTCTTACTTCAGAGTAATCTTCGCCTTCCATTAATACGTGATTCACGCTGGCGTAGAATTTAATTTTGGGCTCTGTGCCAGAAGGTCTTACAGTAATTCTTGATCCTTTTTCTGTTATGAATTGAAGGACGTTTGACTTAGGGAAATCTGGCTGAGATCCGTTATTGAAGTCCCTTATTTCTACAACCTTTTCACCGCAAATTTCAGTGGGTGAGTTATTGCGGTAGTTCGCCATCATTTTTGTGATTTGGGCTGCTCCATCTCTCCCCTCTTTTACAACAGAAACCAAACCCTCTTGATACACACCATACTTTCTATGAATAGACTCCAATTTCTTCAACATACTCGATCCGTCAAGCTTCAATTCGTGAGCCATCTCAGCTAAAACACAACAAGCACTCACTCCATCTTTATCCATAGCGGAATGACCAATCAAATATCCATAACTCTCTTCTCCACCAACCACATAAGTTCTGTCGTCCTCAATAATTGCTGCTGCAATGTTTTTGAATCCAGTAAGTGTTTCTCTGTAGCCAACGTTAAAGTGGTGAGCTATTTTTTGGATTAGTGGCGTCGTTACAACCGTCGAAGCAATAAAGTTATTCTCATCGAAGGAAGTCCCATTATCTGTGCCGTTTTCAAGAACGTATTCGCAGAGCAAAGCGCCAGTTTCATTCCCGTTAAGAAGAACCATATTCTCTTTACAAGGGACTGCAATACCCACCCTATCAGCATCAGGGTCAGTGCCCATTACGATATCTGCTCCTATTTCCTGTCCTAGCGAAATTGCTTCTGAAAGGGCCTCTGCTTCCTCAGGGTTTGGGCTTTTAACTGTAGGGAAATTTCCATCTGGAATTGCTTGTGAAGCAACTTCGTGAACGTTTTTAAAACCAAACTCCTTCAGTGCAACAGGAACACTTTTCGCGCCTGTCCCATGAAGACCTGTATAAACAATACAGACATCTGAACCTTCATTAATAAGACTTTTAGACCTCCTCAATTCCAACACCTTTTTCCTATACGCCTCATCCAATTCTGGACCTAATTCTGTAATCTTATCATCACTGAATTTTACCTCATTAAGCGACTTAATTTTTCTAACTTCATTAATTATACCCTGGTCGTGTGGAGCTGTGATTTGGGCTCCGTCTCCGTAGTAAACTTTATATCCATTGTATTCTGGAGGGTTGTGGCTCGCTGTAATTACTATCCCCGCTGCGCAACCCAAATGCTTCACAGTAAATGACAACTGTGGCGTGGGTCTCAATTCTGAGTATATAAGTGCTTCTATTCCATTTCCAGACAGCACCTCTGCTGTTACTCTAGAAAGTTCAGGACTCTGTAATCTTGAGTCATAGGCTATAGCAACGCTCATGTTTTTGCCTCCCACTTCAGTTTTAAGATAATTACAGAGACCTTGTGTGGCTTGGGCTATAGTTGCCCTATTTATCCTGTTTGTGCCTGGACCACATTTTCCCCTCATTCCTCCAGTTCCAAACTCCAAATCCTGATAAAAGGCATCTATCAGTTTTTCTCTATTCCCATTTTCAATCCATGCTCTTACTAAACTTCTTGTTTCAGAATCAAATGGTTCCTTAGTCCATATCTCAGCCTTATCAATAACATCAGTCCAAAGCTTCATTTCGTCAACACATTCGGCAAGTGATTCAGTCCAATGCCTTTGCTTCAAGCGTAAAGCATTAGAAAAAGCCCCGCCTTCTAAGTGCGAAAATGCAGGTCTCTCAGCATCAGTTGGATATTGATCCGTCGAAATCTCCTCCAACTTGGGCGACAACCCATGCATCTTAAAAATATCGCGCGCAAAACCAAACCAACTCACAACCCCTCTTTCGCTAAAGTGATAAACCCCTGACGACAATTCAGACTTAACTAAAGCCCTCAATGCCCTTGCGAGCGATCCCGCCCAAGTTGGCGTTCCGTATTGATCCCCCACTACCCTAACAACCCCACTTTCAGCTAGCCTCAACATCGTCCTGTAAAAGTTCCTCCCCTCATTATCGTACAACCACCCAGTCCGGACAACATAACACGGCACCTCTCCCATTGCGTCCAAAACAGCGACCTCACCAGCATACTTAGTCCTTCCATAAACTCCAATTGGCGCTACTGGATCCGAAGAATTATACGGCTCATCTTCCGTACCCCCGTTTTTGCCAGAAAACACATAGTCAGTACTTATGTGTACAAGTTTAACATCAGCATTAGCGCAGCCTTCAGCCAATTTCCTCGCTCCATCAACATTTATAGCATGCGCTAACGACTCCTCAGATTCAGCACTATCTACAGCCGTGTATGCTGCAGTATTAATGACAACATCTGGGGCTTCTACTTTTAGAATCTCATCAATTTTAGATGAATCAGTAATATCCAGTTCCTCCTTGCCCAATCCCTTCCAATCTATCTCCTCATCAGAAGCGAACATTCTCAAGATGCAGCTTCCCAATTGCCCATTGGCTCCAGTAACAATTACTTTAATCACCCTACGAAATTACAGTTTGGCACGTAACTTGCTTCAGCTGTACCGAATAATATAACGATGTTTAAGAAATCACTAACACTCTTTTTCCTGATGGGTTTGGGCTTAATTACTACAGCTCAGACTGATGTAGACACGCTGAAGAATACTCGAAATGACGTAGCTCCGCCAAAGGCTATCGTCAATCAGCCCAAACAAAATGTAAACTATTGGTTTATTGCTGGATTAAGTACTGTTTCAGAGGTATATAATGAAGAGGAAATAGAGGGACTACTTGGTTTTCCTGATATCGGTTTTGATTTGTACTTCAGTAGAAAAAGACCTGGCAGAGTGATCGAAAGAGGATTGAGTATTGGATGGCAACCTATTGGGACTATTGATACTTTAGTCGCTATAGATTCAATGCCTACAGCTCATAGTCTTAGGTCTTTAAACCAAATGATTCATCTACACTACACTCCAAGGATTACCATTTTCAGAAATGCTAAAGTTCCTATCTATGCTGAAGGAATAGTAGGAATTAAAGCTGCAGCATTGACATACCAAGTTTTAGATGAGAACAATGCAGTGCTACATCAGGATGTAGAGAAGTTCATTCCTACGTGGAATTTGGGTTATGCTGCTGGCGCAAGATTTAAAATGACTGACCACATGTATATCGATATTAGATATGCAAGAGTAACTACAGGTTTCCTTGAGAAAATTGATGATGTGGAATTAGTAGACAACCAGCTTTCGTATTCAACTTCAATTTGGGAAGCTCCTGTTGGATATTTAAGAATAGGTTTACAAGCTTATTATTAATTTGATCTCATTGCGTCAACTGGTGGCATGTTAGCTGCTGATAATGCTGGAGCAATTCCTGCTATTAAACCAGAAACAACTGCAATACTCATCGCCAAACCTACTCTGTATAGACTCACACTTAACGTAATTCCCAGCCCTGCTAAATTAATCACTAGTATTAAAAACTGTATCGCAAGTAAGGCTAGAACAGCTCCAAAAACACAAAGAGCTATAGACTCAAAAAGGAATTGAATGAGGATGAAAGATGATTTCGCACCAAGTGCTTTTTGAATCCCAATTATCCTAGTTCTTTCTCTAACTGAAACGAACATAATGTTTGCAATACTGAAGCATCCAACAAGGATTGCGAATATTGCAATAAACCATCCACCGAGTTCTACCTGAGTGAAAATAGCCGAAATCATTCCGGTCAGCATATCAATTTGATTTACTGAAAAATCATCGTCATCGGCGGGCCTTACCCTCCTGACACTTCTGTATTGTTGAATGATTTCATCTTTAAGCTCAGCCATCTCTACCCCATCCTTACACTTAACAAAAATCGAATTGCCTTCAGAGGAATGCACATCAAAGAATTTGGGCCCTAAAAGAGCTGGTACCATTACAAATTCATCCATACCAGCAGACACAATAGATGCTCCTTCCTTTTCTAATATCCCAATAACTTCCAATTTGATGCCCTTGACCTTGAATTTTTTGCCTAATGCTTCCTCTGTTCCAAAGAGCTCGGTTGCTACATCACTTCCAATTACTGCAACTGGAGCTCCAGAAGCACTTTCAGAACCATTAAACAACCGACCAATCCCCAAATTCAAGCTTATAACCTCGTGGAAATTGTGAGAAACAGCAGCAAGAGTAATATTGGGCATCATGTTATCGCCAGCCTTTAAAGAATACATTCCCTTCATCTGAAAAGCAACCGATTCCGCTAGATTAAGTCTGCTTTCAAGCTCTCGACACTCGCGAATTGTTGGTTCGCGACGTTGAATGTATTTCCACCATGGATAATCCTCACCAAAATTCCAAGGCCACTTTTGGATAAAGAAAACATCATCATCCAACATTTCAAAAGATGAAATTAAATTCTCCTCCATTGAATCAACAACTGCAAAGACAGCACTGATCACAAAAATTCCCACCATTACTCCTAAAAGAGATAAGAATGTCCTGAGTTTATTCATTACAATGGCATTCCATGCAAAAGCCAAACTTTCTCTGAATAAACGTAGCCACATCATACTTTCAAAGCTAAAGCTTTATCTAACTTTGCGCCCTCACTAATCGACTATTTTTTCTCTCATGTCAGAGCAATGCAAAATCAAATCAGCACTTATTTCAGTTTTTAATAAAGACGGGCTTGCACCCATCGTAGAAGAACTAAAAAGACTTGGTGTTACTATCTATTCGACGGGTGGCACACAAAAAACTATTGAGGATTTAGGCGGAGAAGTTGTTCCTGTAGAAAATCTGACTGATTACCCATCAATTCTAGGTGGAAGAGTTAAGACTCTACATCCCAAAGTTTTTGGAGGCATCCTAAGCAGAAGAGATCACGAGGGCGATAGAGAACAAATGGCTCAATACGCCATATCCAACATTGACTTAGTTGTTGTTGACCTTTACCCTTTTGAAGAGACAGTCGCTAGCGGAGCAAGTGAAGAAGCTATTATTGAAAAAATTGATATCGGAGGAATCGCTTTAATCAGGGGCGCAGCAAAAAACCACAAGGATGTTGTGATCATACCTTCTATGGACGACTATTCAACTCTACTAGATATTCTTAAGAATAAAGACGGCGAAACTTCTCTGTCTGAAAGAACTCAACTTGCTACAAGGGCATTCAGAACGAGTTCTCACTACGATACTTTGATCAACAAATACCTCGAGAGTGCTCTTGAGGATGTAAACCCATTAGACAATCTTAACCTTAGCGTACCTGAAAAGAAATCTCTACGTTACGGAGAAAACCCTCATCAAGAAGGACGCTTCTTTGGCAACCTTGATGACATTTTAAAGCAACTTCATGGTAAGGAGCTTTCATATAACAATCTTCTAGATGTTGACGCTGCGGTGAATCTAATGGAGGAGTTTATGGATTGCGAACCAACTTTCGCAATTCTCAAGCACAACAATGCTTGTGGTCTTGCGACTCGCAATAACCTATCTGAAGCATATGCCTCAGCTTTAGAAGGAGATCCTATTAGTGCATTTGGTGGAGTTCTTATCGCTAATAAAGCAATTGATATGGCTACTGCTGAATTGATTCACACTTTATTTTGCGAGGTAGTTATTGCTCCATCATTCGACGAAGATGCACTTGAGTTGCTTAAGGGTAAGAAAAATAGAATTTTATTAGAACGTCAAGCAACTCCTCTTCCAAAATCAATAGTGAGGACAGCTCTAAATGGCTATCTAGTTCAAGACAAAGATTCACAAATGGAATCTCCATCAGATCTAACTTGCGTTACAAATAAAACTTCAGACGATAAAGCTATTTCTGACATGCTCTTCGCTATGAAGATTGCAAAACACACAAAGTCAAATACAATTGTCTTTGCTAAGAACAATCAATTAGTTGCTTCAGGAACAGGCCAAACCTCACGTGTAGACGCCCTCAAACAAGCTGTAGAAAAAGCGAATAACCTAGGCCTAAGTTTAGAAGGTGCAGTTATGGCATCGGATGCCTTTTTCCCTTTCCCAGATTGTGTAACACTTGCTTCTGAAGCTGGCATCAAGCACGTTGTCCAACCTGGTGGTTCTATTAACGATAGTAAGAGCATTGACGCCTGCAATGAACTTGGACTAGCGATGTATACTACAGGAGTTAGACACTTCCGTCACTAGTTGAATAATTAACAACGTATCGACAGCTGATCTTTGCGTTTTCAACTATTCTTACAACTTATTAACTTCTGTGCAAATTGACGTTTTAAGCTATCCGTTTGCGAGGCATAAAACGTAAATTTGAGTATGGGTCTTTTTAATTTCTTCGTACAGGACATTGCCATCGATTTGGGAACGGCAAATACCATCATTTACTACCAAGACAAAGTAGTAGTTGACCAACCATCAATTGTAGCAAAGGACATTAAAACTGGAAAGGCTGTTGCCATAGGCAGATTAGCCCAACAGATGCAAGGGAAGACCCACAAAAACATCGAAACCATAAGACCATTACGCGACGGTGTTATCGCAGATTTCGAATCAGCGGAACAGATGATCAAAGGCATGATAGCCATGATCAATGAAAATAAAAAGTCTTGGTTTACTCCTTCTCACAGAATGGTAATCTGCATTCCATCAGGTATTACCGACGTTGAGAAAAGAGCCGTTAAAGACAGTGCTGAACACGCTGGAGGCAAAGAAGTATATCTTATCCATGAGCCTATGGCTGCAGCAATTGGAATTGGAATTGATGTAGAAGAGCCTATGGGCAATATGATTGTAGACATAGGGGGAGGTACTTCTGAAATTGCAGTGATTGCACTTGGAGGAATTGTGACTGACACAAACATTAGAATTGCAGGTGATGAATTCACTAGAGACATCATAGATTACATGCGTCGACAGCACAATATGCTCATTGGAGAGCGTACAGCTGAAAACGTTAAAATCAATGTTGGATCTGCAATGACTAAGTTAGATAATCCGCCGGAAGACTATTCAGTTCTTGGGCGTGATCTTCTTACAGGTCATCCAAAAGAAATTATCGTGAGCTATTCTGAAATTGCTCAAGCGTTAGATAAGAGTATTAGCAAAATTGAAGATTCAATTCACACTGCTTTAAACCAAACTCCTCCTGAACTTAGTGCTGACATCTTCAGAACTGGAATTTACTTAGCTGGAGGAGGTGCTCTTTTAAGAGGGTTGGACAAGAGAATCTCTGCAAGAACAAAACTACCAGTACACATAGCAGAGGATCCGCTTCACGCAGTAGCGAAGGGGACAGCTATTGCATTGAAAAACATAGATAGGTTCCCGTTCTTAATGAGCGAGTAAGTTGCGTAACCTAATTAATCTCATAATTAGAAATCACCGATTGGTGATTTTCTGCATTCTCGAGATCGTAGCTTTAAACTGGCTTGTAAACACCCATTCTATTCACAGTAGCAGGATGTCCTCTGTAGGCATTAAATATGCCAATAGTTGGACTGATATGGTAGGACAAGTACACACTTATAGAAGTGTACAAGACCAAAACAAAGCACTCAACCAAGAAAATTCCAGACTTAGAACAGAGTTACAAAGACTGAAAAAATATGTGCCAATGAAGCACAGATCTTCTGTTACTAAGTCTTTAGACACCAACATTTGGACAAGTATACCTGCTGAAATAGTAAGAACATCTACTCATATGCACAATAATCTTCTAGTTGCAAACAGGGGGTTAAATGATGGAGTAATTGAGGGTTCAGGTATGCTAGATAATGGCCACTTAGCTGGCAAAGTGATTGAGGTGACTGACCGTGAATCTCTGATATTTCCAATTATTCACGACAATATTGAGTGGAGTGTACGAATTGGAGATGAAGGTTCAGTTGGGAGGTTAGTTTGGGATGGTGAGAATCTCAAAACTGCAAAAGTTGTAGACATCGCTAAATCATCTTTAGTTCTACCTGGCGATGAGGTTTTTACAACTGGTTTTCAGGGAGTATTCCCTGCTGACATTCTAGTTGGAGAAGTAAACAAGGTTGCCGTAACTGAGGCTGATGATTTCAAGACTGTTATAGTAAAACTTGGCGTAGACTACAGCAGTATAAGGTTTGTTGAATTCTTGACTGACAAACGTATTTCTAAATCTGATTCTCTAATTAACTCCTCACTATGAACAACGCGTTAAAGTCTATAGGAGTACTGCTACTCACGATATTACTTCAAATTGTAATCTTTAGATTTGGAGTATTTGCAGGTGGTAGGGCAATCATATTTTTCCATTTGTACGGTCTGGTACTACTTCCAATAGGCTGGCATAAAACATCATATCTATTCATAGGAGCTTTCTCAGGCGCTTTGATTGATTTAATTGTTTTAGGTGGTGGATTGAATATGGCTGCTGGCGCATTCATTGGATTACTATTACCTCACATATCAAATGCAATTGCACCAAGAGATGGATTTACTAAAGGGCATATCATTAGTGCACTTAAAGATGGTTGGGGTCGTTTCCAAAGCTATAGTTTTTTGATCGCTTCTATTTACTCCTTTGCGATTTTTGTGATAGAAAGCGGCAGATTAGTAATGTTGTTAAATTCAATTTGGAAGGCAATATTGTCTGGTGTTCTAAACCTGGTGTTGATGGGTATTGCACAGGGATTGTTTGGGCTAAAGAGGAAGAGCAAAAAATCAAAAATTAGCGCATATCCTTGGTCATGAGAAACTCAGATTTAAAAAGAAGATCTTTAGTTTTCATTGCCATCGTAGTGCTTATTGCTTGCATATTCATTGCTAAACTCACTCACCTTCAGCTTATATCATCAGAGTGGTCAAATTACGCAGGAAGATTAACCGAGGACAGAGAAAGGTTAGACCCAATTAGGGGGCAGTTTTTAGATAGAAACGGAGAGCTTCTCGTTACAAATATTGCGTCTTACGATCTATTAATCACTCCAAGGAAGGCTGTTGATTTAGACACACTTGCTCTAGCAGAGTTAATTGGTTGGGAGGTTGAAAGATTGATTGAACAGTTGGACAAAGCATCTAATTATTCTAGATATGTCGCATCTGTTTTAGTCAAGCAACTCAACTATAAGGAATACGCTCAGATTTCAAAAGAACTCTATCAGTTTCCTGGAATAAAAGCTAGAACACGTTCAATTAGGTCAAATGTTGCTGGTGTTGCTGGCCACTTGATTGGAGAGTATCGAGAAGCAGACCAAAAGGATCTTAACTCAGACAAGTTTTACTCACTTGGGGATTACAAAGGAAAGTCTGGACTTGAGGCAAGACACGAAAAAGATTTAAGAGGAGTTCCTGGCGCTAGGTATCACATTGTCGACGTAAGAAATAATAAGAGAGAGATACTTGCTGACCTAGATACTATGCCCATATCTGGAAGTGATATAACGCTCACATTGGATTTGGGTTTACAGCGTTTTGCTGAAGAGTTAATGGAGGGTAAGCGTGGCTCAGTTGTGGCGATAGAGCCAAGTACAGGTGAGGTTTTGGCTATTGTTTCTTCACCTTTTTACGATGCAGACGATTTAACTGGTTCACGTCGTGGAGTAGTCTACGACAGTCTTAGAACCCACCCACATAAGCCACTTTACAATAGAGCTTTGAGAGGAACTTACAGACCGGGGTCAATTTTTAAAATGCTTCAGGGGTTAATCGCACTGGATGAGGGAGTAATTTATCCTCATAGCGTGATTGAGTGTAATCGAGAAATTATCGGTTGTCATGGAGAACACACTGCTGACAATTTAACCCAAGCAATTACTCACTCATGCAATCCTTATTTCAGAGAGGTAATGAGAAGAGTTGTATTGAGAGGCAAGGACGAGAATCACTTAGTTGACGCATCAATAGGTTTGACTAATTGGAATGAGCGTGTAGAGGATTTTGGCTTTGGAACAGACCTGGGTGGCAACTTGCCCGGCACACGTAAAGGCCAAATACCTAGCTCAGGGTATTACGACGGCATTTATGGAAAAACACATTGGGGCTATTCTACCATCTATTCAATTTCAATAGGTGAAGGAGAACTTTTAACTACTCCTTTACAGATGGCGAACCTTGCATGCATTATTGCTAATAGAGGAACTTACAGAGAACCACATGCAATTAGGGATCTTGGCGGAAGAGGAAAGCCTGAAGGAGAAGACAACCTGCATGAAACAAGCGTGAATCCCAAACATTTTGATCCAGTTATTGACGCTATGCAACTAGTAATAGAAGACGAGACTGGAACTGCTCGCAGAGCAAGAGTTGAGGGAATAGAAATTTGTGGAAAAACCGGTACAGTCCAAAACAAAGGCGACCTAGACCATAGCGCATTCATAGCCTTCGCCCCTAGAGAAAACCCCAAAATCGCCCTAAGCGTTTACGTTGAATACTCAGGCCATGGCGGAACATGGTCTGCACCAATAGCTGGACTACTAATTGAAAAATACCTAACCGATTCAATTAAGTACAAGCACAGATTGGACAGGGTTCTAACATTTGAAGTTGATGAGTTATAGAAAAGCTTCAATATTAAAAAACCTTGATTGGTTCCTGGTTACTCTGGTTGTGCTCCTAGTATTTTTTGGGTGGGTAAATATTATTAGTGCAACATCTAATATTGAATTAGCTGATTGGTTAGACTGGAATGGTAAGGCTGGAAAGCAATTGCTTTGGATGGGGATATGTGTGTTGTTTGGGTTAGTGATTGTCAACATTGAATCAGAGTTCTTCATAAGAACTTCTATGTTGCAATATTTATTTACACTTCTACTTCTTGTTGCAGTTTTAATTATAGGCAAAAAGATAGGAGGAGCTCGTTCATGGTTCAGCCTAGGAGGATTCAGCCTTCAGCCAAGTGAATTTGCCAAACCTACTACTGCACTTGCTCTTGCATATTATTTGAGCCGTGACTCCTCAAAATGGAAGAGCCTTAGATCCAGAATTTTATCCATTTTAATTGTAGGTCTTCCTGCTGGGTTGATACTATTGCAACCTGATGCGGGTACTGTTTTGGTATTTGCCGGGTTTGTGTTTGTACTATATCGAGAAGGGCTTTCAGGTAATGTCTTGATATTAGGTTTTGCTTCATTGTTACTGGCAATTGCAACTATTCTATTTGGGTCTTGGGGGGGAATTGAATGGTTCTGGGGGGGATGGGTTATTTTGGGCTCAGGTATACTTTATATCATAAGAGAAGCAACAGTTCCTAGAAAGAGAAAGAGCTTGACAATGTGGGGGAGCATTATGCTAATTGCAGGCCTTTTTTTAAGTGTGGGTCTTCATACAGGCATGGAGAAAGTATTGAAACCTCATCAGAAAGAGAGGATTCATGTGTTGTTTGGAATTGATGTAAACAATCCTGATGCAGACTACAATATCAGGCATGCTAAAGCAGCTATTGGAAGTGGAGGATTTTCGGGTAAAGGTTGGATGAATGGACCTATGACAGCTTATAGTTTCGTCCCTGAACAAGAGACGGATTTCATATTCTGCACTATTGGAGAAGAGTGGGGATATATCGGTAGCTTTTTCGTTGTCTTATTATTTACAATGCTAATAATTAGAGTTGTTGTAATTGCAGAAAGGCAGCGCTCCAGATTTACTAGAGTATATGCTTATGGAGTTGCTAGTATATTATTTATGCACTTCCTTGTCAATATTGGAATGGTTCTAGGTCTTGCTCCTGTGATAGGAATTCCTCTTCCTTTTTTCAGTTACGGTGGATCATCTCTACTAGGCTTTACTTTCCTTTTATCTGTACTCTTAAGACTAGATGGCGAGCGATTTAAGATGTTGCGCTAATAGCATTTATAGAGAAAAATCATACGTTAGTAGAAGTTTTTCACTCATTCATTTGGAAAATTCCAAAAGACAGTTCATATTTGTTTCATGCTATTCGTACTAAATACATGTTGTTGCTGTTGCGGCCCTGAAAAGGGAGGCAACCTAGATGTGTATGTACGTTAATAATTTTTTTGAACCGTATCCAACTAGAGCCTCCGATTTATCGGGGGCTTTTTTTATGCTTATAATATGACAGCTCCAATACTAGACAATAGGCTTCAAGCTCTTGAAGAACTTAGATGGCATGTAGGAAACACACCACTACACACCATGGTAAAGCTATCACCTAAAAAAAATGTAACCATCCTAGCAAAATTGGAATGGCAACAGTTCGGTGGTTCTATAAAAGCAAGAGCAGCTTATGATATTATATCACAAGCAACAATTTCGGGTGCGTTAAATGGAAGAACACTAATAGATGCGTCAACAGGAAATACTGGTATAGCGTTTGGGATTTTTGGAGCGATCTCAAATATTCCTGTTAGCATTTGTTTGCCTAAAGACTCAACATCTGAGACTAAGCATATGCTTAAAACTCTAGGTGTAGAGATTATTGAAACAGAAAATGGAATTGAAGGAGCTCGCGATAAGGCCCTTGAAATTTCACAAAATCAGCCAGACAAATTTCATTTTGTCGACCAGCTAACACATGATTCATCAGTCACAACCCATTACAATGGAACAGGGAAAGAGATATGGTTTGAGACTGGAGGAAGGGTTACTCATTTTGTTACTGGCATAGGAACGTCTGGCACTTTGACGGGTGTGGGACGTAAACTCAGGGAATTGAATCCAAATGTGCAAATCATAGGTTTGCAACCAGATTCACAGGCTCATATAATTGAAGGCTGGAGACATTTGGATTCATCAAAAATACCCGGAGTTTACGACCCCATACCCTTAAATGAATTATTAAACATAAGTGACGACGAAACCATACACATGATGGTTAGAGCTGCTAAAGAAGAGGGACTTTTATTGAGTCCTTCTTCAGCAGCAAATCTCGTTGGAGCACTTAAAGTTGCTAATAGCATAGATGAAGGCACAATAGTTACTGTGCTTTCAGATGATATTAGAAAGTATAAAAGTCTGAATCTACAGGCCTAACAACACCTCTTGAGGTTGCTTGCCTCCGAAGATCATCCTCTCTGGATTCTCTAAGAGTTCTTTTACCATGAATAAGAACCCTACACTATCCTTTCCGTCAATAATTCTGTGATCATAGCTAAGCGCTACATACATAACAGGTCTAATTTCAACCTTTCCATCGACTGCAATAGGTCTTTCAACAATATTGTGCATTCCTAATATTGCACTTTGTGGAGGATTGATAATAGGTGTTGAAAGCATAGATCCAAACACACCTCCATTTGTAATAGTAAACGTACCTCCTTGCATTTCATCAACAGTCAATTGACCATCTCTAGCTCTAATAGCAAGGCGTTTAATTTCACCTTCAATTTCTGCAATTGACATCGATTCAGCATTCCTTACTACAGGAACCATTAAACCTTTTGGTGAGCTAACGGCAATACAGATATCAGCGTAATCGTGATAAATGATTTCCTTCCCATCAATCATTGCATTTACTCCTGGGAATTTTGCTAGAGCAGTAGTGACTGCCTTTGTAAAGAACCCCATAAAGCCTAGACCTACTCCTTTTTCCTCTTTAAACTGATTCTTATACTTGGCTCTTAAATCCATAATAGGCTTCATATCCACTTCGTTAAACGTAGTGAGCATCGCCGTATCATTCTTAACACCAACAAGTCTATCAGCAACTTTCCTTCTGAGCATAGACATCTTTTCACGTCTAGTCTCACGTGCTCCACTCCAACCATTTTGTGCCATAGCTGAAGATGGATCAAAACCAGCAGCAAGTGCTTCGAGTACATCCTGTTTTAGAACTCTACCACCTCTTCCAGTACCTGCAATAGCGCCATCAGAAATTCCCTTATCAGACATCATTTTTTTAGCAGCAGGAGAAGCATGACCAGCTGCGTAATCCTTTCCTGTAGCAACAGGTGCTGATGCGGGAGTAGGTGCTGGAGCAGGAGTAGGCGCTTCTTCTTTTTTAGAAGGCGCTTCTTCCTTTTTTGATTCAGCCTTCTGAGGTTTTGTTGCACCTTTTGGAGGTTTGGCATCTGTATCAATCAAACAGCAAACATCTCCAACGGCTACTACGTCACCCTCTTCTACTTTAAGAGTGATAACTCCAGCCATTTCTGCTGGAAGTTCAAGAGTAGCTTTGTCTGAGTCAACTTCAGCTATTGCCTGATCTTTCTCAACATAGTCTCCATCGCCAACTAACCAAGTAGCGATTTCAACTTCTGATATGCTTTCCCCAGGACTAGGGACTTTCATTTCAAGGATTGGCATAATTTCTTTTCGTTGAGATAAAATTAATCAATTGAATAATTCAAAACAGCATTTATGATGGCCTCATGCCTTCTTGCTGAAATAATTGGAGATCCAGCTGCAGTTGTTCCACAAGCTGGTCTAGCTATAGTGTTTTCAATATTTCCTGAGTAATTCAAGCTGATAAATGGCCATGCACCCATGTTTTCAGGCTCTTCTTGAAGCCAAACAACTTTAACATTCTTACCGTATCTACTAACTACTTTGTCGATAGCAACTTGTGGTAGTGGGTGAATTTGCTCAACCCTTACAAGAGCTATATTAGAACACCTACCTTCTAATCGCTCAAGAACTTCGTAATACACTTTTCCTGAACAAAGCATAACTGTATTAACTTTTTTGGCATCAGTTGCTTTTGACATTCTTGGATCGTCTAATACTTCTTGGAATTTACCCTTTGTCAAATCTGACACTGAAGAAACAGCCTTTGGGTATCTTAAAAGCTTCTTAGGAGTGAATACTACTAGAGGTTTTCTAAATGGTCTTATTACTTGTCGGCGTAGTAAGTGGAACATTTGAGCTGGAGTTGTACAATTAGCAACTATCATATTTCCTCCAGCACAAAGAGATAGAAATCTTTCCATTCTTCCTGAACTGTGTTCTGCCCCCATTCCTTCATATCCATGAGGAAGAAGCACTGTTAGCCCATTCATTGCATTCCACTTATCCTCAGTCGCACATAGGAATTGATCCCAAATAATTTGAGCACCGTTATTAAAATCTCCAAACTGAGCTTCCCAAATGGTTAGACCGTTGGGTTTGGCATATGCATATCCAAAATCAAATCCTGAAACTGCATACTCAGATAATAGAGAATTATAAATACTAAGTTGAGCCTGACCCTTACTCAAGTTATTCAATAGGATCACTTCATCTTCGCTATCCTCAGTTTTAAGTACAGCGTGTCTGTGTGAGAACGTACCTCTTTCAACATCTTGCCCACTAATTCTAACTGGATGTCCTTCTGCGAGTAGAGTGGCATATGCTAATGTCTCACCCATTCCCCAATCCAATTTGTCTGAGTCGAGCATTTTTGCTCTGTCCTTTATGAGCTTAGCAACTTTCCTGAAGAATTTTTTGTCTTCTGGAAGAGTGCTGATTTTCTTACCTAGATCAAGAAGTTTCTTTTTAGGGTATCCCGTTTCTGGAGAAGTTGTGAGCTCGTCATCAGTAGCTACACGATAATCCTTCCAAAGGTCTTCTAGGAAATTTGGAATTGAATTCGTCTCCTGTTCTTTAGCTGTAGAGAAGCCTGATTCCATCAATTCAAGCTGCTCCTCTTTTGCTTTTAGACCTTGCTCATCTGTAATAACTCCAGATTCAATCAGGGAGTCTAAATAAATTTT
The DNA here is from genome assembly GCA_002723115.1 of Methanobacteriota archaeon. Lineage (GTDB taxonomy): Bacteria > Bacteroidota > Bacteroidia > Flavobacteriales_D > Sanyastnellaceae > UBA974. The sequence goes on from PBNL01000017.1 coordinate 39,893, forward strand.
ATATGGAGAGTTGTGAGCTGCAATAGCCTTGTAAAGTTTGGGCTGTGTAAACTTAGGCTCATCACCCTCATTGTGACCATACTTCCTGTAACCTAGGAGATCAATGAATACATCTCGGCCAAACTCTTGTCTGTACTTTATTGCAATCCCCATAACCTGAACTACAGCTTCAGTATCGTCTGCATTTACGTGGAAAATTAAACTTTGAGTAGCTTTTCCAACATCAGTACAATAAGTAGAAGTTCTTGCATCTAAGTAGTTCGTTGTAAATCCAACTTGGTTGTTTACGATAATATGAACTGTACCGCCTGTACGATAGCCGTCTAGACCTGCCATTTGTGCCACCTCGTATACAACGCCTTGGCCAGCAACTGCGGCATCACCATGAACTAAAATTGGTAGAACGGCTTTTTCATCGCCACCCTTTTCGTCAATCCTTGCACGTGCAATACCCAGAACAACTGGATCAACTGCTTCAAGGTGAGATGGATTTGGTGCGAGTGTAATGCTTACCTCTTTTCCTGTATCTGCAACTTGTGTTTTTGAATGACCTAGGTGATATTTTACATCACCCTCCATCTCCTCTTCGCTATCGTATTCCTTACCGATAAATTCGCTGAAAATATCTGAGTACTCCTTGCCTAGTATGTGTGCTAATGTGCTTAGTCTACCCCTGTGAGCCATTCCGATCACCACCTCACTCACACCATAATTAGTACCAAATTCAATGATTGCATCTAAAGCTGGGATAAGTGACTCCCCACCTTCGAGTGAGAATCTCTTTTGGCCTACAAATTTCTTCTGAAGGAATTCTTCAAATAATGTAGCTTGGCTAATCTTCTTTAGAATGTGAAGCTTATCGTCATTTGAAAACTTCTTTCTATTGTCTAATTCTATATGCTCTCGAATCCAATCAACACGCTCTGGTTCACGTATGTACATATACTCGACACTTATGCTGCTGCAATATGTAGCCTCAAGGTGAGCAATTATATCTTTCAACTTTGATGGACCAATTCCCACTTGAGTGCCAGCCTCAAAAACCGTTTCAAGATCTTCTTGGCCTAGACCAAAATTCTCTATATCTAATGTTGGCGAATATGTCCTTCTTTCCCTTACTGGATTAGTAGCTGTGAACAAGTGTCCACGAGTTCTATATCCATGAATGAGATCCAGGACTTTAAATTCTTTCAGCGTAACTGGCGAAACGCCCTCACCTCCGTAATGAGATGTAGCTAAATCGAAACCAGCAAAAAAAAGCCGCCAAGAGCGGTCGACAGATTCGGGGTTGTTGAGATATTGGGCGTAAAGTGCGTCCAATGTCTTAGGCTCAACGTTGCTTAAAAACGATAGTGGATCCACGGGGTCAAATTTACATTAACTCACTCTTTCTGTAACTGAAAAAAGTAACTCTTCGAACCAAGTTTTTGTTGATGGATTTAAGGCTAACAAATCTAGAGCTTTTGCTGCATCATCTGAATACTTTTTCATAAGATTTTTCGCCGCAAGATCTGATCCTCTTGAACTCATCTCAGACTTTATGATTTCTATTTTTTCCTCTGGGCTACAGTTTTCAGTCGAAGGCATTGGCCCCTTAGATTCGGCATGTATCAAAAGATAAGTTTTCTTATCTGCCAAAATATCTCCTCCTACTTGTTTCCCAGTCAAATTTTCTAGACCAAATGTGTCCAAATAATCATCCTGTATTTGAAATGCCAACCCCAACTTCTCCCCAAACTGATACCATAATCTCACTCTCTCATCAGTAGCCCCTGCACTAATAGCACCCATAGAACAAGACGCTGCAAGCAATACAGATGTTTTAAGTCGTATCATTTCTAAATACATCTCTTCATTCACATCAGTTTTAGACTCAAAATCCAAATCTAATTGTTGCCCCTCGCAAACCTCCATTGAGGTTTTGTTTACCAACTTTAATAACTGTGGTAATGCACTAGAAGAAGACAATTCAATTGCTTGATACGCTGCTGTGAACAACGCGTCACCACTTAAAATAGCTGCGTTTTCGCTGAATTTTTCATGGACAGTCTCACGACCTCTTCTAAGGGGTGCGTGATCCATTATATCGTCGTGCATCAGTGTGAAATTGTGAAACAATTCTACTGTCAGAGATGCTGGCATTGCTTCTTTAGACGACGCTCCCTCTGAATTGCAAACTGCTAATGCAAGTACAGGTCTAATTCGCTTTCCTCCAAGGCTCAATAAATAACGAATTGGGCCAAAAAGTGTTGACTCAGGATAGTTAGAAAGGAATTCATTAAGTCCAGAGGTGAAATCCTCTTGCAATTGCTGAGTGGTTATCATATTTGGTCTAAAAGGTAGTTTCCATATCCACTCTTGCAAAGTGGTTCAGCTAGTGCCTTTAATTGATCTGTTGAGATGTAACCCATTCTCCAAGCCACCTCTTCAATACTTCCTACTTTCATGCCTTGTCTTTGCTCAATCATTTGAACATATTGAGAAGCTTGAATTAGGCTTTCATGTGTCCCTGTATCGAGCCAAGCCATTCCCCTATCCATTTTGCTCACCCTCAATTTTCCAGCATTTAAGTAAGCCTTATTTACGTCAGTTATTTCGTATTCACCACGTGCGCTAGGCTCAAGAGTTTTTGCAATTCTCACAACATCATTATCGTAAAAGTAAAGACCTGGAATAGCAAATCTAGATTTAGGTTTTGATGGCTTTTCTTCAATACTCAATGCGTTTCCATCTTCGTCAAATTCAACAACTCCATATCTCTCAGGGTCGCTTACTTGATACGCATAAATGAGCGCCCCATCTATCTCTTTGTCAGATCTAAGCTGTCTGCCAAAGTGTTTTCCGTGGAATATGTTGTCTCCTAGAATTAAAGCGACACTATCACCTCCAATAAACTCTTCACCTATGACAAATGCCTGTGCTAGACCATTAGGAACCTCTTGAATAGCATAAGTAAAAGAACATCCCAGCTGAGAGCCATCACCCAATAATTTTTTGAATGAATCTGAATCTTCTGGAGTTGTAATAATCAAAATGTCTTGAATTCCCGCCAACATCAGAGTAGAAATAGGGTAATAAATCATAGGCTTATCAAAGACGGGCATCAGTTGTTTACTGACTGCTTTTGTCAATGGCCAAAGCCTTGTTCCACTACCTCCTGCGAGTATAATTCCTTTCATTTCAAATGCAATCTATTGATTTTCCTTCTTGTAATCCACTCTTAAGGCATCAAGATCTATATCCTCTTCTTCATCTATGATGTCTAAAAAGGGTTCTTGGAATGCTTTGGTAGTAACGTAGTTATTCAAATTCATTAGTAGTGAAGGCAACAATAAAAGGTTTGCGAACATCGCTACAAACAGTGTTACACTAACAAGTATGCCTAATGATCTTGTGCCATCAAAGTCACTAATAGAGAACATCATAAATCCACAGAACAGAACAATTGAAGTATACATCATACTCACTCCTGTTTCTTCAACCGCTAGTATAACAGCTCTTTTGATATTCCAATTAAGTTTTGACAATTCTTGTCTATACTTAGCTAGGAAGTGAATGGTGTCGTCCACAGAAATTCCAAAAGCAATAGAAAACACCAAAATCGTAGATGGCTTAATTGGTATCCCAGTCCATCCCATTATACCTGCTGTAAATATTAGAGGCATAATGTTGGGGATAAGAGCAATAAACACCATCCTCATTGAAGTGAAAAGAATTGCCATCATAAGAGCTATTACAAGAATGGCAAGAGTGATGCTTATGGCAAGGTTATTCACCAAATAATGAGTACTCCCTAACACAACAATGCTCGTTCCAGTAAGTGTAACCTTGTATTTATCTGCTGGGAATATCGAATCAATCCTAGGCCTAAGTTCCTCCATTAGATCATCCATCTCATAAGTTCCGATATCTGCCATTTGGGCTGAAATTCTTGTTATGGATTTAGTAGAGTCTACGAAATTGCGAGTCACACTGACTGCGTTTTCATGATTCATAGATCTCTTTTCAGTATTTCGCATGTAAGATCTCAAGGCAAGTTTCTCCCTGCGACCAATTGGCAATCTGTACACTGAAGTATCTCCATCATTTAATGCCATCATGGCAAATTTTGTTGCATCAACCGCAGACATGCTCCTTGAAAATTCTGAATACTCCCCTAGTAAGTTTTGGAACTTCTCAATCTTCTTAAGATTGTTCAAACTAAGAGCTTTGCCCTCTTCTCCACAATCTATCAATGCTTCAAATGGCATCACTCCATTGAAATTTTCCTCTATCCAGGCCAAATCTGTCAATACCCTATCATCCTTAGGGAGGTCGTCAACGATATTGCCTGTAACTCTCATTTGGACTACACCTGCAAGAGAGAAAATCAAAACCACTACACTAAATAAATATACCTTAGTTCTTTCGTGCTGAACAGTATCTACAAATCCTTGAACTAACTTGAAAACCCACTTTCTATTAAGGTGAATCAATTGCTTTTCACTAGGATCTGGTAATAGGTACAATATGGTAGGTATCATAGATAAGCTGATGACAAAAACTGCCATGATATTTACCGCTGCAATTGTTCCAAATTGTTGGAGAAAATCAGTCCTCGTAAACATGAAAGTTGCAAAACCAAATGCTGTCGTCAGGTTAGTCAGCAAGGTCGCATTACCAACCTTGGTGATCATCCTTTGAAGTGCTCTTACTTTATTTCCATGTTTTTTATAATCAGCATGGTATTTATTGACCAGATAAATGCAATTTGGAACTCCGATAACAATGATCAAAGGAGGTATCAAAGACATCAGAAGAGTAATAGGGTAATCGAAGGCTGCAATTGAGCCTGTTGAAATAATTACACCTACAAAAACTACGCTCAGACACACAAGAGCTGTAGTGAAATTTCTAAAGAAAAGAAGTAGAAGAATAAAGGTTACTAAAAGAGCTGCGCCAACAAAGTAGCCCAGCTCGCCCTTGACCTTATTCGTCATTTGAATTCTGATAAATGGAAGCCCACTTAAGTAAACCTTAACTCCCATTTTCTCACTCCACTCATCTGAAAGTGCAGTGATGTCCTCAACAATATTTCCTCTGTCCTTTGAATTGAAAAGTGTCGGATCAAGGAATACCATCATAATTGTGGCATCAGATCCTTCATTATGAAGTACGCCTTCAAAAAACTTAAGTGACTTTACTTTTGAAATTAAGGAATCAACCCTCTCTTGAGAAAGAACAGGACCTCCTCTAGTAAGATCGTTCGCTATTGGTTTGGCTACAAAAGACCTATCCGAACTGTCTTTTTCAACTGTAAAAGCTTGAGTGATGCAAAACACTGAATCAATAATCTCAGTTTCAACACCTTTTACATAAACTCTTAAATCCTTTATGTCTTCTGACAAGTCATGCCATGCCTGTAAACCTTCAGGAGTATAAATTTTATCATCATTGACTCCTAGAACAAATAAATTTCCTTCTGCTCCAAAATGCTCAACGAAATCCTCAAACTCTAATCTTGTAGGATGATCCTTAGGCAGTAGACCTCCAAATTCATAGACCAAACGCAGGTCTGGAATCTTTGTCGCCATCAAACATGTTACTACTCCAACTGCTAGTAAAACAGCTAATCTGTAGCGTAATAAAATGGAAACTATTCTAGACCACATTGAGTTTTTCTAATTAGCGACAAAGTAACGACATGAAGGCGGAGACTTGGCTACCTTTGTAGCCTATTCTTCAATCATTAACAAGAAATGTCAAACTACGACGTAATTGTCATCGGATCTGGTCCTGGAGGCTATGTAGCTGCAATCAGAGCAGCACAATTGGGAAATAAAACTGCACTAGTAGAAAAGTATTCTACTCTTGGTGGAACTTGTTTAAATGTTGGGTGCATACCATCTAAGGCACTTCTTGATTCTTCTGAACATTATCATCAAGCTAAGGAGCAGTTTTCTACTCATGGAATTGGTGTTGGAGCACTTTCTTTAGACTTCCCTCAAATGGTTGCTAGAAAGGGTGAGGTTGTTTCAGATACTACAGCTGGCATCGATTTTTTGATGAAGAAGAATTCTATAGATGTTCACCATGGTTTAGGCTCATTCCTAGATGCTAATACCGTTCAGGTTACTCCTGAAAAAGGTGAAGCAACCCAAATCAGTGGTAAGAACATCATCATCGCAACAGGTTCAAAACCTAGCTCATTACCATTTATCAAAATTGATAAAAAGAGAGTGATTACTTCTACTGAGGCTCTCAGTCTTGCTAAGCTTCCAAAATCAATGATTGTAATTGGAGGTGGAGTAATAGGCCTTGAGCTTGGGTCGGTTTATGCGCGTCTAGGTACTGAAGTAACTGTTATCGAATATCAGGACTCTCTTATTCCAACAATGGATAGAATGCTTGGAAAGGAACTTTTACGTTCATTGAAAAAGCTTGGGATAAAGTTTCAACTTTCTACTTCTGTTAAAGAGGGGAAAGCCGCTGGCAGGAGTGTAACTGTAAAAGCTGAAGATAAAAAGGGTGAAGAGCAAACTTTCAAAGCTGAATACTGTCTTGTTAGTGTTGGTCGTAAGCCATATACTGATGGGCTTAATCTTGAAGCTGCTGGAATTTCTACAGATGAAAGAGGAATGATTCCTGTTGACGATATGCTTAGAACTTCACAGCAACACATTTATGCGATTGGCGATGTAATCAGGGGAGCAATGCTCGCACATAAAGCTGAGGAAGAGGGTGTATTTGTTGCAGAAGTAATCAATGGAGAGCACCCACACATGGATTACAATTTAATTCCGGGTGTGGTTTACACTTGGCCTGAAGTTGCAGCTGTGGGTAAAACGGAGGAGCAATTAAAAGCTGAAAACATTAGCTATAAGAGTGGCTCTTTCCCATTTAAAGCGAGTGGTCGTGCAAGAGCAAGTATGGATACTGAAGGTCAGGTGAAAGTTTTGGCTCATGCAGATACAGATGAAATCTTAGGTGTACATATGATTGGTCCACGTGCGGCAGACATGATTGCTGAAGCAGTAGTTGCTATGGAATTCAGAGCATCTGCAGAGGATGTAAGCCGAATGTGTCACGCCCACCCAACATTTACAGAAGCTATTAAGGAAGCCGCTCTTGCCGCTACAGGTGATAGAGCACTTCACGTGTAAACGATGTCCCTCCCAAACCTCAAGTCATTAGCTAGAGACCTCTCTCATGTGGCTTTGTTATTCGATGCAAGTGGCACTCGATTGCTGGGTCTTGGGTGTAATCGATCTTTAGAAATAGGAGGAAATCTCAAGGGATTAAACATTCTCAAAGCTTTAGAGGCATTCTCCTCTAGGGGGACTTGGACTATGGGCTGGATGGGTTATGACTTAAAGAATTCATTCATCGATTTAGAAACTGAGGTTTCAAATGGTTTGGGCTTGCCTGATTTAGCATGGTGGGAGCCTGAGGTTGTGATTCGGTGGTCTGACAATGATAAACCAGAAGTAATTCAAGGCGATGAAAAAAGTGAACTTGCCATATTTGGGTTAAGCGCTATTTCTGAAGACTGCGAGCTGGAGAAGGTGGGGGTAGATGAGATGGTTTGGGCTTGGGAAAAAGAAGAGTATGTAAAGAATTACAATGCAGTAAAAGATTTGATTCAAGCAGGCGATGTTTATGAATTGAATCTATGCCAAACCCTATCAAGCAACGCCCCCGAATCAGCTAGTTGGACGCTTTTTGCAAACTTGTACAATCAAACTAAGGCTCCCTTTAGCTGCTACGTTCAATGTGGTTCGGCAAGAGTAATGAGCGGAAGTCCAGAGAGGTTTTTGCAACGGAAAGGAAACAAACTCATTTCTCAACCCATAAAAGGAACAACAGGAAGGGGGGCTACTCCTGAAGAAGATGCTCGCTTAATAGATGCATTGAGAAATAGCGAAAAAGAAAGGGCTGAGAACATTATGATTGCAGACCTCGTTAGGAACGATTTAAGTAGAGTTGCAAAGCGAGGAACAGTGGAAGTAGTTGATTTATGTGGAATTCACACATTTGAAACAGTACACCAAATGATTACAGAAGTCAACTGTGAAATTGAAGAATCAACTGGATTATCAGAAATCCTTAAGGCTACTTTCCCAATGGGCTCAATGACTGGTGCCCCTAAAATCTCTGCTATGAAAAACATAGATGCCTTGGAGGCAAAAGGTCGAGGAGTGTATTCAGGTTCGGTGGGTTATATCTCACCAGGGGGAGACTTTGACTTCAACGTTCTTATCCGTAGCTTGTTTCACAATGCACAAACTCAAAAAATCGAAGCCTCAGTTGGTGGAGCGATTACATCATTGAGTAATGCTGAAGATGAATACAACGAATGCAGGCTCAAGGCCGATGCTCTTATTAAAACAGTAGAAAAGGGTGAGTAAAGAAAACCAAAACAGATTTGCAAAAGACCTCAATAAATGTGGGGTGATGGAGGGTGAGCTAGTTTTAGCTACTTGTTCCGGCGGCCCTGATTCTATGCTACTTCTACATGCATTAAAAAGCATTGGGGCTAGCTTCGAAGTCGCTCACGTAAATTTCAAACTCAGAGGAGATGAGAGTGATGGAGATGAGGATTTTGTCAGACAGTGGTGTCTAAAAAACAGCGTGACTTTTCATTGTGAAATCATGGATGCTACTGGAAGAGCAGAAGAAAATGGAAAGGGTATTCAAGACGCTGCAAGAGTATTGCGTTATGAATACTTTGAAGAGGTTAAAAACCAAATTGATGCTCATGCCATAGTCGTTGCTCACCATGAAAACGATCAAGCTGAGACACTTCTACTCCACCTGATTAGATCGACAAATCCATCTGCACTCGGTTGTATGTATAATAGAACCGGTGACGTTGTTCGACCAATGCTGAATTGGACAAGGGATGAGATTATTAATTGGCTTGATGAAGATGGAGTAGAATATCGAGTTGATTCCTCAAACTCTTCTGACAAGTACACACGAAATAGGATACGTCACGAAGTTCTGCCTCTTTTGGAGAGTATAAGGAAGGGTACAACTGGTCATTTGGCTGATTGGGCAAATAGGCTTAAGGTGCAAGCAAATGCAGTAGATAGTTCTATGAGTGATGCATCAAGAGATATTGTAGAGTATTGTGACCTAGATAGTGGTGATGGCGCACTTTGTAAACTTGATCTTCACGCAATGGGTAATTCAATTTGGGGGGATTTGGTTTTGGATAGATTGCTCGCTGAAAGAGGTTGGCCAATAGGTTCAAGAGAAGAAGCGTTAATCTTGAAAAGAGCAACTGTGGGAGCCCAAATCTCATATGGACCCGATGTTCTCAGACGTGAAAGAGACTATATATCACTTTCAATAGAAGGCTCTGTTGCAAGAGAAGTCGAACTTGAAAGAAGACTTATTGAAGACCTTAATGGTTTAGAGTTCCCAAACGACCCAAGTATTCTTTGGGTTGGGGAAGGTGAATTACACGAGCCTGTGGTATGGAGAAAATGGGAACACGGGGATAAGCTCTCTCCTACTGGAATGGATGGCTCAGTAAATATCTCAGATCTATTAACCCAATGGAAGGTGCCTAACGGTTTAAAGGAAAACGCCCATGTTTTAGTTGATTCTGAAGGTGATGTTCTTTGGGCATATGTAACATTCGAAAACACAGTTTTATCAAGAGTATCTAGAAAGGTGAAAGTGAATTTAGGGGGAGCAATAACTGAGTTTAAGGCTAGCTAAATTCCCAATCAATCACAAAGTGCTTTTTGTATCCAAATGAGAAGTTATCTTTACCGCTCAAAGATTTTGATATGAAAAGTCTCAAACCTGCATTTTTAGCTGTACTCAGCTTTTTCCTTTTTGCCTCGATATGCAATGTTGCTTTTGGCCAAATTGAAGACCCCGCTCATTGGAGTGTAGAGCTTTATGAATCTGCCGAAGATGGCAAGGTCGACCTAGTATTTTCTTGTAAACTCGACAAGGGATGGAAGGTATACTCTCAGAAGGTAGACCCAATGAACGGCCCAGTGCCAACATATTTTGACTACTCTACTCCTGAAGGAGTTGCTAAGCCCGATGTAGTTGAAGAATGTGATCCAATTGTGGAATACGACCCCAACTTTATGGTGGATCTTATGTTCTTCAAGAAAGTTGGATACTACTGGGCAACATTAGATTTAAGCGGAGTATCAGCAACAGATAGTATCGGTGGATTCTACACATACATGGTATGCAATGATGAAATGTGTCTTCCTCCAACTGATGTAGATTTCAAAATCTCTGCAAGCGATATCAAGCCTGCAACTGACAGACCTACTTATTGCAAAAAGAAAGAGAAGAAGCCTGAAGGAGATGATAAAGGCGAAGAGGGTGAAGAGGGTGAAAAAGGGCTTATTTGGATTTTCTTAATGGGATTCGGTATTGGGTTTGCAGCGCTATTCACTCCTTGTGTATTCCCTATGATCCCTATGACTGTAAGCTTCTTCACTAAGACTAGTAAGACCAAATCAGAGGGAATTAGAAACGCGTTGCTTTACGGTTTCTTTATAATCTTCATTTATACAGGCCTGGGACTTGCGCTTACTGCAATGTTTGGTGTAGATGTGATGAATGTCATTTCTACTGACCCGTATTTCAATGTATTCCTATTCTTACTACTGATGGTATTCGGTGCAAGCTTCTTAGGAGCATTTGAAATTCAGCTTCCACAGAGTTGGGCAAACAAAGCAGACAAGGCATCTGACAGAGGCGGCATCATTGGCATTTTCTTTATGGCTGCCACACTGGCAATTGTTTCGTTCTCGTGTACTGGACCTCTTGTGGGTGGTGCACTAGCCGGAGCAGCTACTGGATCATTTGCTGCCCCTACTGCCGTAATGCTTGGGTTCTCAATCGCTCTTGCACTTCCATTTATGTTCTTTAGTGCCTTCCCAGGGTATTTAAATTCGCTTCCTTCTTCAGGTGGGTGGTTGAATAACGTGAAGGTTGTGTTGGGATTAGTTGAAATAGGGTTTGCTTTCAAATTCTTGAGCAATGCTGACCTTGTGCTGCAATTAGGGCTGCTTCAAAGAGAGTTGTTCATTGCTATTTGGGTTGCTGTTTGCCTGGCGATTGCGATATATCTGTTTGGGTGGATTACTCTTCCTCACGATACGAAAGCTGAAAGAATAGGAGTGTTCCGTTTCAGCATTGGATTGATCTTCTTGACTCTTAGTATTTACTTAATCCCTGGAATGTGGGGTGCTCCAGTTAACTTAATCTCTGGGTTCCCACCACCGGCGTTCTATTCTGAATGGAGTGGAGGAGCACATGGTTCAGTTGCTGAAAGCGGAGGCCACAATAATGGGTATGTTGAGGCTTTATATAGAGATTATGATGAGGGAATGTCTGTAGCTAAAGCTGAGGGCAAGCCAATGCTACTTGACTTTACAGGTTGGGCATGTGTAAACTGTAGAAAGATGGAGGAGCAAGTTTGGACTGATTCTAGAGTAGCTCAAATTTTAACTGAAGATGTGGTGCTAGTGTCTCTTTATGTTGATGATAGGACTGAACTACCAAAGGATGAATGGAGAAAGGAAGAGTATGGTGGAAAAGAGTTTAACATTAAGACTATAGGCAAAAAATGGTCTTATATGCAGGCTTCTAAATACAATAGAAATGCACAACCATTCTATGTAATGGTTGACCACAATGGAAACAAAATTGGCGATTCAGCAGGTTATGATAGTAATCCAGACGTATTCATCGATTACTTGAATGATGCATTGAGTCAATTCAAATAAAAAGTAAGCATTAGGGTTGACAAACGTCATTAACAAAGTCAGTGTCCACGCACACAAAACAATTTTATAAGGCCAATAGATTCTTGTGAAATTTGTTACATGTTGAAAATACCTCTTACCTTACGCATGATGCATAAGATTCCAACAGCACGTTCTCACTTCAAGGAGTCGTTTTCGATTATTTCTAAAGTAATCGACGACGAGCAGTTCTTGGACTCAGTGGATCTAGCATCGAGCATTATTGCTTCTACAATTGAAAAGGGAAAGAAGATTATTTCATGTGGTAATGGAGGTTCTATGTGTGATGCAATGCATTTTGCTGAAGAACTAAGTGGTAAATACCGAGATGACAGACCTGCGTATCCCGCATTTGCATTAAGCGACCCATCTGCAATGACATGCATTGGTAATGACTACGGATTTGAAAATGTCTTTGCTAGACAAATTGAAGCTTTAGGGAGTGATTTCGACATATTACTTGCAATCTCTACTAGTGGCAATAGCCCCAACATCCTCAAAGCGGCTGAAAGGGCTAAAGAAAATGACATGATAGTTATTGCATTGACGGGAAACGATGGCGGTAAACTAGCAAAGCTTTGTGATCATGAAATCAGAATACCTTGGGAAGGCTATTCTGACAGGATTCAAGAATTGCACATTATGTGTATTCACGCCATAATTTCTGGTGTTGAATCCCAGCTCAAAATAAAGGGGCTGTAAATAATTTTTAATGGTAATTCAAACCTTTGGGTTTGTCGGCAATGCTGGCAAACCAGCATTTGTACGCATTGAACTTAGAATAGAACGAGGTTTCTTATTCAGAGTCTCAGGAGTAGCTTATTCATCAGCTGAATCACTTCAAGCAAGAGTAAGATCAGCACTTTTGTCGTGTAATTATAGATGGCCTGGAAAAGCAATAACGATAAATATTTCGCCATCAATAGAAGCTAGGTGTACTCCACAACTTGACTTACCTATAGCTATTGCAATACTTGCTTCCGAGGGAATAATTAAACAACAATTAGTAAAGGACAAGGCATTCTCCGGAGAATTAGGACTAGATGGTAGCATAAGAAAGCCAAACAACTTTCAACAGACTAATAGCTTGAAAAGTTCTGAATTAATCTCTATAAAATCAGTCATTAATCTTGACTCAACTTTACTTAAGTCAAAAAAATTAATTGAATTAATAAAACTGATAAACAATAACTCAAATACTTGCATTTATAGAACATATAGAGATAACAAGCGTCAAACATCAAACAAAATAAAAGAAACTAATGAAATAAACGACCCAAAAAATACCCACATCCACTTCGTTTCATTTCTAAATATTAAAGGAGAAACAAATGCCAAAAGAAAAGCACTAATAGCTGCTGCTGGGCGAAATCATACAATAATAATTGGTCCACCAGGATCAGGCAAAAGCAGCCTAGCAATAATAATACACTCGATACAAACTGATACCGGCGATCAGAGCCTCCCATGGCGAGCTCAACAATCATCAACATCTGCAGCCGGTCTGATAGGTTCATGGCAACCACACTCTTCTGGTAGTGGAACTCTAAATCGAGGAGAGTGGAGCCTCGCCGGGAAAGGCGTACTGTTCATGGACGAGTGGCCTGAGTTTTCACGAGACGCCATCGAAGCATGTCGAGTACCAATGGAGACCAGCCATATCGCCTTGGCCAGGGCGAGCGGAAGCTTTACCCTTACGGCAGAGGCACAATTAATTGCGGCTTTGAACTCATGCCCCTGTGGAAAGGGATCAGAGAACATGGATTCATGCTTCTGCTCGCCCGGGGAGGCTCGTCGGTACGTTAATCGTGTAAGCGGCCCTGTAGCTTATAGGTTTGGGGTACATATAGAAATGGAAAATTTTAATAAAATTGATGATTTTGGTTGTTTTAGTGAAATTCTAGAAGGTTTTGATCAAAAAATTAATCTTTTTTCACTTAAAAGTCATAAAAATGTGAAATTATTCGATTCAGAGATAGAAAGCAGAATAAATTAATTTTTAAAATATTGTAAATTCAATGACTATTTGACAAATAAATTGACTTTTTTGACATTTATGAAACATATATAAAACAATTCTGCAATTTTAACCAATTATTTAAAGAAAATTGAAGTAAAAGCAAATAAATTAGATTTAGAGCTAATTAATCGATAAAAATGTGCATTTATTGATAAAAACAGCAATAATTATATGCTTTTATTAGATAAATTGAATAAAAATGCTATTTTTCAACAACTTATCGAGTTCATAATAAAAGCACGTTTATCTAGCTCCTCTAATTTAATTGACAGTAAAACAGGTAAAAACAGCAAAAAATCGACTGAAAATGCCATAAAAGTGATTGATTTAATCAATTTCTTGAATTTATTTGAAATTATCAGACTAGAATTTGAATTTTGGGGTTTTGCAAAAGACCAAGTAAAAAAAGGTGAAAAGTGAAAAGGAAAATGGGACTACACTGTCATTAGATCATGAGGCATCAAATTGGCTTGAATCATTTATGCCAGTAGGTGAGATAACAGAAAGAGGGCGTCAGCATATAATTGATGTAGCTACAACTGCTGCCTTACTAGATAACTGGAATTCAATTAAGGGTAAGCATATAATTGAGTCTGCTGAGTGCAGACTATTTGATAGAGATTCTTGGGTTAGAGCAATAAATGACAACAGCATCCCCAAGTAAAATAGACAAGATGGTCATAAATTAGAACCATGGTTAAACAGCGTCAACATCCAGTAATTTTACCTGCTAGAGGGAACTCTCCAGATATACACGAATCAGTATGGCTGGCTCCAAATTGCACTGTTGTTGGAGAAGTAATATTAAGAGAAGAAAGTACAGTTTGGTTTGGAGCAGTAGTTAGGGGCGATGTAGCATCTATAACTGTTGGTTCCAAAGTAAATATTCAAGATGGTGCCGTAATACATGGCACATATGGCCAATCAACTACAGTTCTTGAGGATAGAGTAAGCATAGGACATAATGCAATTGTTCATGGAGCAAGAGTATGTAAAGGAGCTCTTATTGGAATGGGAGCTGTGGTAATGGATAATGTGGTTGTTGGAGAGGGGGCTGTAGTAGCTGCAGGGGCAGTAGTTCTTGAAGGCACTGAAATACCTCCTCGCACTTTATTTGCAGGAGTCCCTGCAAAACTTCGAGGTGCCGTTAGACAAGACCTACAAGAGCATCTTAGCAAAACTGCTGATAGATATGTTGAATATGCAGAGTGGTTTAGAGGATCAGAGGTTTAATTCTACTTCTTCTAAATCTATATCAGCTCCAAAAAATCTTTGAGCTCCTAATCTAAAATTATCTGTCAAATCACTTACCTGAAATCTCCTGAAGGAGTGCTCGTCAGTGCTTAGAATATTGTTATCAATAAGCTTCTGCTTTAGGGTCTTAGCAATTATCAGAGGAGGGTCTATTACATCAACAGAAACTGGCAAAAGTTTCATTACGTCCTTCCTTACTAATGGATAATGAGTACAGCCTAAAATCATTGAATCTACACGGTCGAAGTAGCCGTCATCTAAATACGCCTCTAACACAGCACCAGGTATTGTGTCATTGTAAAACCCCTCCTCTATAGCAGAGGCCAATAACGGTGTGGGCCTTGAAAGTAGGTTAATCTGCACCCCACCTAATAAGTTGTGTTTATCAATTGCTCTTGAATAAAGACCCGAGCTAATAGTAGCTCTTGTACCTATCAACCCCACACAATTTGTATCCTCTTCTTGAAACAAATGTTCTACTACTGGATGAACCATGTCTATAACAGGAATGTTTGGCCCAACAGCCTCTCTGATTTGTTCTAATGCATTACTAGAAGCTGAATTACATGCTACAACAATAGCCTTACAACCGCTATTGACGAGATGTAAGGCTATACGTGTAGAGTATTTTCTAATTAACTCTGGAGACTTTTCACCATATGGAAGGTGGGCTGTGTCACCAAAGTAAAGAATGCTCTCATTGGGTAGTAAATCACAGGCAGCTCTAGCAACCGTTAAGCCGCCAATTCCAGAATCGAATATGCCTATTGGACCCAAAAGAGAATTATAGTCCTAGTTTAGTTTTTACAAGGTCTGTCACATCCTCTCCACCATTGTAAAGAGTTGCACCCATGCTTGAATCAAAAATGTAGGTAAAGCCATGAGCCTTTCCAACTTCCTGAATAGCAACTTGTACTTTTTCTATCATAGGAGTAAGCAAGCTTTCTTCCATACGAGCAAGATCCATTTGAACCGTTTGTCCAAACTCTTGTAATCCTTGATCTAACGCCTGCAGTTCTTTCTCCTTTTGACCACGTATAGCATCTGGCCAAGTAGCAGCTTTTGCTTGATACTCTCCATACTTTGTTTGAAGCTCATCTTGCATTCGCAACATTTCTGACTCATACTCCTTTGCCGCTGACTCAATCGTTTGCTGTGCGTCTACTCTTTCAGGAAGGCTAAGCAATAATGACTGAGCATCAATATGGCCAAATTTTTGAGCTTGTGCTCCAAACGATAGGCCCGCAAAAAGAGCCATTAGGATAAAAATATTTTTCATTTTCATATTTGTGTTTCTCTATTATTTAACTCCAGAACCGCCAGCTCTTTGCATTCCTGACGCCCCTCCTCTACTATTATCTCTTGTATTCATATTACCTCCTCTTCCAGCATCTCTTCCAGCATCTCTTCCAGAACCTCTTCCAGAATCTTTTCCTCCACCTTTGTCGTCTTTTTCAACTTCAATGGTTTCCCCTGGTACATAACCAAGCTTTTTAATTAGCCTATCTGAGATGTCGTACTTGGGATTTGTGTAGAGCATATTACTCTGATTAGACTTATCGAAAATGACCATATAACCTGAGCTACTTGCTATTCCTTTTAGCTCTTCAAAAATTTGTTGTTGAATTGGCTCAATAAGTTCTTGGCGCTTTTGGAATAATTCTCCATCAACACCAAACTTCTGCTTTTGCATATCCTTTGCTTGAGCCCTCTTCTCACTAATTTCTTGTTCTCTCTTTTGGCGCATTTCCTTTGTCAATAGAACTCTTTCAGCTCTATAGGCTACCTCTAATCTATCTGCAGCCTCAAGCTTTGATTCTATCTCAGCCTGCCATTCTATAGCATAAGTATTTAATTCTTGCTGTGCTGAAGCGAAATCTGGCAAGTGTAATAAAACGTAATCAGTATCTATGTAAGCAAATTTTTGTGCTTGAGATAAATTTGGCATAATCCAAACCACCAATAATGCTAGTACTGAAACTAGGTTTTTAATATTTCTCATATTTCTCATGCGTCTGCTAAGTTACCATTTATAGTTCTCCCATTCCCATTCCCATACTAAAGTGGAATTGACCTCTAGACATACCTGGAACAGCATCTACATCGTCCATTCTCCAGCCATAATCTAATCCAAGTAAACCAAACATTGGAAGGAATATCCTCAGACCAACACCACCAGATTTATATACTTGGAATGGGTTAAATGCCCTCGAATCCTCCCAAGTCTTTCCAGCTTCGAGGAATCCTAACATATAGATTGTTGCATTTGGATTTGTAGAAAGAGGATATCTCAATTCTGCAGTGTACTTCGCAGCTACTGGTGCACCTGTCTGTTGATCTGGAGCTGTTAGACTCAAATCATCATAGCCTCTTAGATTTAAAATTTCTCTTCCGTCCATTGCAAAACCACTTAGGAAAACTCCTCCCATATAAAATCTTTCAAATGGGCTTAAACCTACTACTCTATTGTATTGTCCTATTATTCCTACACCAGCTGCAAGCTTTAAAACTAAACTTTTAGGATTTTCACCTGCGGTACTAGTTAGAGGAGTATACCATTCTGCTTTTATTTTCCACTTATGGTACTCAAGCCAACTATATCTTTCTTCATCTGAAAGATCATCGTAGTAGGCATCACCTCTAAAATAGCTATATGGTACAGTTGCCTTTACATTGATAAGAACATTTGAACCCCAAACCGGGAAAATAGGATCGCTTATTGAATTTCTTTGCAATGCAAATTCTAGTGCAAGGTTGTTTGAGATTCCATTATCAAAACTGAAGAATTGTCCATATTCGTCAAGGTTGAATCTCTGGTATGAAATCTTAGCATTATAAGTGAACCAGTCATCAGGCTTCTTTAGTCTCTGACCAAATCCTACTTCTGCACCTAATATGTTTAGAGATTGTCTGTCAGGATTTTCTTCACCATCAATCTTTTTAGGTTGGCCATTTGATTGTACCGTTTTCCAGATTCTCCAGTAAAGCTGGTTTGGTTGCTTACCCCCTAACCATGGCTCAGTAAAACTCAAATTGATATTCTGAAAGAACAACCCATTTGATCTTGCTATTATACTCAACCTCTGCCCATCTCCAGTAGGAATTGGTCTCCATGCACCTTTATCAAACATCCTCTTTGCACTGAAGTTGGTAAAACTCAGGCTAAGGGAGCCTACAACACGACCTCCACCCCAGCCTCCACTAACCTCGATTTGGTCTGAAGGTTTTTCTTCAACTGTATACTCAATATCAACTGTTCCATCTTCTGGATTCTGAATTGGATTCACACCAAAAGATTCAGGGTTAAAGTAATTTAATTGCGCAAGTTCACGCTGAGTACGAATAACATCCGTTCTACTAAACAGTTCTCCTGGCCTAGTTCTAATTTCCCTGTATATCACATGGTCATTAGTCTTTGTATTACCCTGTACACTCACCTTACCAATCCTAAACTGTTGGCCCTCCATCATCCTAATTTCTATATCGATAGTGTCGTTCTTTACACTATTCTCAATAGGCATGGCCCTAAACGTCAAATACCCATCATCCTGATACAAAGAGCTCAAATCCAAACCCTTTGGATCCATAAACACCCTAGTTTCAAGCTGCTCCATATTGTATAGATCACCCTTATTAATTCCCAAAAGAGAATCCAGGAAAGATGTTCTGTATTTAATATTTCCAGCAAAAGAAATATCTCCAAAGTAAAATTGATTCCCTTCCTCAATTTTAAGATTTAAACAAACTAATCCCTCTTCATTTCTATAGAGCGAATCATCTACAACCCTTGCATTTCTATAACCAAGCTTATTGTACTCATTGATTATAGCACGTTTGTCCGTTTCATAAACATCCTCGAGATATTTTGACGCCTTATAAAATCTCCACCACCTCTTTTCCTTGGTGTCCTTCATCTTACGCTTGAGTTTTTTTGTATCAAACGCTGTAACACCCTCAAACTGAATTTGGTCTATTTTAACCTTATTGCCTTTGTCAATTTTAACTCTTACAATAGTTCCATTTTCAAAAGTAGAATCCTCTTCTTGAACTATGTCTATATCAATATCTAGAAACCCTTTTTCTATATAATGATCTCTTATTCTTTTGCTTGCAGTTGCGATTACATTTTCATCCACAATCCTGCCAGTCATAAGATCAATAGTACTTCTTACAGTTTCTTGTTCCGACCTATTAACCCCATATATACTATATCTAGTTAACCTAGGCAGCTCCTTTACTCGAATAACTAGATAAACATCAGCACCTCTCAATTCTGCTACTTCTATTTGAATGTCCGAGAACAAATCCTGATCCCAAAGATTCCTTATTGCCCTTGATACATCCTCTCCAGGAATGGTGATTTTATTACCAATCTGTAGAGCACTAAAAAGCTTTACCGCCTGGACGTCAGTGTATTCAGCTCCTATCACAGTAATACCCGCAATTCTGTATTCTTGAGGAATACTTAGGTCGAGGATGGGCTCTGTGGTTTGGGCTTGCCCTGTGTATGATGACATAAAAAATGCCATCAACATAAAAAGGATATGTGAGCTAATTCCTCTCATTAATTTCCTGATTGCGAGACACCTCCAAATCGTCTGTCTCTATTCTGATAATCTAATAAAGCTTCTAAAAAATGTTCCTCTCTAAAGTCGGGCCAAAGTACACTTGAGAAGTGGAACTCTGCATAAGCAAGTTGCCAAAGCATAAAGTTGCTGATTCTATTCTCTCCGGAAGTCCTAATCATCAACTCAGGGTCAGGTAAATCTGATGTCGCCAAATATTTTGAAACAGTAGTTTCATCAATATCTGTAGAATTCAACCCTCTATCCATCATTGTTTTAATTGCTGAAATGATCTCCCACTTCGAACTGTAGTTAAGTGCTAAAGTCAGAACCAGAGTGCAAGGTGTTGGAGCCTTCGATTTAGCTTTTTCAAGTGACTCTTGACATTCCTCAGGCAATGCGCTTAGATCTCCAATCGTTTTTAACTGAACTCCCTGGTCAAAAAGTTCATTACTCTCATTCACCAAAGTAGTAACAAGAAGATCCATTAGAGCATTCACTTCTTTTTGAGGGCGATCCCAATTTTCAGTGCTAAAGGCATATAGAGTGAGGTGTTTAATGCCAAACTTAACTGCAGATTTTACCGCAGCCCTTACAGACTCAACTCCGTTCATATGGCCGTATACCCTATCCTTGCCACGATTAGTTGCCCAGCGTCCATTGCCATCCATAATGATAGCGACGTGTTTTGGGATATTATTTAGATCAAGTTCACTCATTGCTCCCAGCAAGTAGTTGGTTTCTTACTTACTCTTAAAGAAATTGATGCTAAGACGTATCCGTATTTATCATTACGCCCAGGATCTCCCCTTTGTAATCCCTCACTAGTATCAAACCCTTCTGGAAGTTCTATCATCCTATCAGCTAATTCAGCAGACAAATCACCCCTCTCTAATCTCAGTGCCATTTCATTCACATAATCTGTACTCACGTCGTCTAAGTAATCAGTCCATGTTTTTCTCATACCCCATTCAACTTGAACCGAAAGAGAGGTTCCTAAGTTTACCTTAAATCCCAAACCATAAGGCATTGCTATTCCTGAAAGTTTATATGGATCAAGTCCTCCTGTCCAGCCCTGTCCTTCAGTGCACATAGGTTGAAGGGGGTGCCAATTACCATATGAGTCAGATGCTTCTGGATCGTGATTAAAGAATGCAATTCCTGCAGTTAGGAAGCCTGAAAACCTATGTTTTGGATTTCCCAAAACATGGTCGATGTAATTAATCTCTCCCTGAATAGAAAACTCTGTAATGTTGTTTCTAAAATGTAGATTTCTATTATTCTGCCAACTATTATCAGAATCCACATCCCATGATTCTATCGTTCCATTTAAAACCTGGAATCTTATGCCTACTCTACTATTTAAGTTTGCTCTATAAAACCCTCCTTGGGTTACATGAGACCTAGACTGAAATGGATTATCTGGATTTAAATCTCCGATGTAATAACTCGCACCAATTTGATAGCCAATTTCTTGAGAAGCACCCTTGTGTTTTTGAGCAAAAGTAGCAATACCTAAAGCCATGGCTATCAACGCCATAGAGCATTTCAATATGTGTGTGCTGAGGAGTTTCATCAACATAGAATTCCTAACGCACGAAAATACGAGAGATTGCCCGCACTAAGGGACTATTTTAACTCACTTTATCAACTGTAAACCCTAACCTCTTGGGTCCATGCCCCAATGCATTTTAGAGCGAAGGGTGTTAAAGAAGTATTGCTCCTCCAAGTTTAGTAGTTTCACCTTGAATGGAGCGGGTTTGATTTTCACTTTCGCCCCTAGCTTTAATTTGTATGACCTCGAATCTAAAGAAAGAAGAAAACTAGAGTCTCTTCCTGATGCCTCGAGAGTTATTTTTCCATCAAGTGGTACAACAAGCGGCCTATTTGTCAAATTATGTGGAGCAATAGGAGTAATTAGAGCAACATCTGAACTTGGCGATATGATCGGCCCACCTGCGCTAAGACTATAAGCTGTCGAACCAGTTGCTGTAGAGACTAATAATCCGTCAGCCCAATATTTATTTACGAATCTATCCTCTCTATAAACATCAACTACCACCATACTTGCGGTTTTGCGTTTATGAATAGCTGCTTCATTTAATGCATATGGGAAATCCCCCAGATCAACACCTTCAGCCTCAATGTGAAGAATAGAACGCTGATCAATCCATGTTTTGCCTGCACAAACTGCATCCAAAGCTTCGTTAATTCGATCAGTACTTACATTTGACAAAAATCCAAGCGTTCCTGTATTAAAACCCAAAATCGGGATACCCCTTTCAGCAGCAAAAGTAACAGACTCTAAAAACGTCCCATCACCACCAAGAGTTATCAATAAATCTACACCTTCTAAGTCTTCAGATTTCGAAAAACGTCCAAAGGAAGTAGGAGTCTCCATATACTTATCTAACTCCGTTTTAAACTCATCAAAAAGGAGTGCTCCAGGATCGATTTGGGCTACGCGTTCAATAACTCTTTTAACAGAATCTTGATGCTTCTCGTAAAATGGCTTCCCAAAAAGTGCAATGTGCATACTCATTTTTTAGTCCTATTGTTCAAGATACCTCATGAACTGATCAAACTTATTGCGAAGTTCGTCCTCAACTTCCGGAGCATCAAAGAA
>PBNL01000018.1 GCA_002723115.1 Methanobacteriota archaeon
AGAAGGAAATTGAGAGAGTTAGCCAGGTACTATCTAGAAGAAAGAAAAACAATCCAATACTAATCGGCGAGCCTGGCGTTGGTAAGAGTGCCATTGCAGAAGGTTTGGCTATGAGGATTGTAAACAAGAAAGTCAGTAGGGTTCTTTATCACAAACGAATTGTAACCCTGGATGTTGCTTCTCTTGTAGCAGGTACTAAATACAGAGGGCAGTTCGAAGAAAGGATGAAGGCTGTAATGAACGAGTTAGAGAAGAGTCCAGACGTGATTCTTTTCATTGACGAGATCCATACAATAGTTGGAGCTGGAGGTGCTAGTGGATCTTTAGATGCTTCAAATATGTTTAAGCCAGCTCTTGCAAGGGGTGAAATACAATGCATTGGAGCGACTACTCTTGACGAATTCCGTCAACACATAGAAAAGGATGGAGCTTTAGAACGAAGATTCCAAAAGGTTCTAGTAGAACCTACCTCAATTGAGGAAAGTATAGAAATTCTCAATAATGTTAAGGACAAATACGAAGAGCATCATTGTGTTAGCTATACAACTGAAGCGATAAACGCTTGTGTAAAGCTTACTTCTAGATATATTACCGATAGGCATCTTCCAGACAAAGCAATTGATGCACTAGATGAAGTTGGATCAAGGGTACATCTAAATAACATTCATGTTCCTCAAGAAATTCTTGATATAGAAGATGAAGTAGAGAGAATAAAAGAGGAGAAAGTTAGAGTTGTTAGATCTCAGAGATATGAAGAGGCGGCAAAACTTAGAGACACTGAGAGAAATCTTAATGAAAGACTTTCTTCTGCTAAAAAGAAGTGGGAGGAAGAAAACAAAAACATTCGCGTGACTGTTACTGAAGAACACGTTGGTGACGTAGTTGCAATGATGACAGGCATTCCTGTTCAAAGAATAGCCGAAAAAGAAAGCGGGAAACTTGCTAGGATGGACAAGGACATTGAAGGCAAGGTGATTGGACAAGAGGAGGCAATCAACAAAGTTGTTAAGGCTATTAAAAGAAATAGAGCTGGTCTAAAGGATCCTAACAAACCTATTGGGTCGTTTATATTCTTAGGTCCTACAGGAGTTGGCAAAACACAATTAGCTAAAATTTTAGCTCAATTCATGTTCGATAGTGAAGATGCACTTATACGAATAGACATGAGTGAGTATATGGAGAAGTTTGCTGTTTCTAGATTGGTTGGCGCACCTCCGGGTTATGTAGGATATGAAGAGGGTGGGCAACTTACAGAAAAAGTGAGAAGACGCCCCTACTCTATTGTTTTGCTTGATGAAATAGAGAAAGCACATCCTGATGTGTTTAACCTTCTATTACAAGCATTAGACGATGGCCAGATGACTGATAGCTTAGGACGTAAAATTGACTTTAGAAATACTGTTATGATTATGACTTCGAATATTGGAGCTCGTCAACTAGCTGATTTTGGTACTGGAGTTGGATTTAGCACTGCTGCTGCAAAGCAAAACCAAGAAAGCAATAAGAATAGTGTAATTCAAACTGCACTTAAAAGGGCATTTGCTCCTGAGTTTTTGAATAGAATTGATGATGTCATTCTATTCCAATCATTGAGTAGAGATCACATACATTCAATTATAGATATTGAATTAAACTCTCTGTCAAAAAGAGTTGTTGACTTAGGTCATGGTTTTGAAGTAACTGATTCCGCTAAAGATTATATTGTTGAGAAGGGCTATGACGAAAAATATGGTGCTAGACCTCTTCGCAGAGCAATTCAAAAGCATCTTGAGGATCCATTTGCAGAGGAAATAATTAACTCTTCTGTTGAGGAAGGGGATTTACTTAAGGCGGATTACAATGAAGGTGATGAAGGACTAACGATTACTGTCCAAAAGGGTGGTTTATTAGCTATGCCAGATGGTGCTAAAGAAGCATTAGAAGCTGATCCTAAGAAAAAACCAAAGAAGAAATCAACCACAAAGTCTAAAAAGGCAAAGCCAGATACAGAGGAAAATGCTGAAGCGTAGTAAAGAGATACTAAAAGCTGCTTATTTAATTGCACTTGGTGTGTTAAAGAACAGATATGGTGCAACTATAGTTTTGGCTTTAGGGTGGGTGATTTTTATTAGTGACATTGACCTTGGATTTATCATTCAAGAGCAAATAGAACTTAATAAGATGAAATCTGAGGTTAGAAGTACTATTAAGAAAAATGATGAACTTATCCTAAAGCTTATAGAATTAGATGAGAATCCTAAAGTTCTAGAAAGAATAGCACGAGAAAGGTATTTTATGAAAAAACCTCTAGAGGAAGTTTACAGAATAGTTGATTAACTACTTGAGTGGTCAGCTATAATGACCCATCTTCCATCAATTACTTTCCAGATAAGGCTGTACATACCGTGCTGTTCTTCGCTTATTCTCCATGATCCAATAAGAAGTGCTGTATTATCTGAAAGTGGAGTCCATGATCTGTTGTTAAAAGTCAAACTTCCCATGGCATCTTTGTTTGGATATGATTTTTTGTAATTGGAAAGTGTTTTGAGATATCCATTATTGACTCCACTACTTCCAATAAATAACAAACTATCTGATTCCCAATACCCATTCATAAATGCATCAATGTCACCATCATTCCAGGCGTTTTGTTGATCTTTCATAGTTTTATGAACTTCATCAGGCATGCCTGGTACTTGGATTTGGCTCCAAGCACTTAAACTATATAAACACAGCAGATATGTTGCTAGTTGTTTAAACATTGAATCTAAAGTGCATTACATCACCATCTTGGACAATATACTCCTTTCCCTCAACTTTTAATTTCCCAGCTTCTTTAACTGCCTGTTCTGAGCCGTGTTTTACATAATCATCATATGCAATTACTTCAGCTCTGATAAAGCCCTTTTCGAAGTCTGTGTGAATTACACCTGCAGCTTGAGGAGCAGTTGATCCTTTTCTAATTGTCCAAGCTCTTACCTCCTTATCTCCTGCCGTGAAATACGTCTGTAAACTAAGTAGATCATAAGCAGTCCTTATAAGTTTTGCCACTCCAGGCTCTTCCAATCCCAAATCATTAAGAAACATTTCTCTTTCTTCTGGATCTTCAAAATCGGCAATATCAGCTTCGATGGCTGCACCAATAATTAAAGTTTTTGCCCCCTCTTTATTTGCCATTTCTACGACCTTATTTACGTAGTCATTTCCTTTTACTACACTACCCTCATCCACGTTACATACGTATAATACTGGTTTTGCAGTTAATAGTTGCATTTCCTTCATCAGGGTTTCTTCAGATTCTTCGACCTCTAACATCCTAGCATTATTACCACTCATTAATAGTTGATGTAATCTATCGTAGAATTCAAGAGCTTTTGCTGCCTCTTTGTCACCAGTTCTAGCAGCCTTTCCAGTTTTCTCTTTTTTTGCCTCAACTGTTTCCAAATCCTTTAGTTGTAGCTCAAGATCGATTACCTCTTTGTCTCTGATAGGATCTACACTCCCATCAACATGAACAATGTTGTCATTATCATAACATCTTAGTACATGCAAAATAGCATCTGTAGTTCTAATATTACCTAGGAATTTATTTCCCAACCCCTCGCCTTTACTTGCACCCTTAACTAGTCCTGCGATATCAACTATTTCAACAGTAGTTGGAATAAGGTTTTGTGGATTTACTAATTCTGCAAGTTTGTTTAGCCTTGGGTCAGGGACGGTAATAACACCAAGATTAGGTTCAATGGTACAAAATGGAAAATTAGCACTTTGAGCTTTTGCATTCGACAAACAATTAAACAAGGTTGATTTCCCTACGTTTGGTAACCCAACTATTCCACACTGAAGCGCCATGATTTGATTTTTTAATGGATTGCAAATGTAATTAATTAACCTCTCAACGAATTACCATAGTTTATCCACACTAAGCACTTTGCGCAGGTGCACTTAAGTACTTTTGTGTCGCGTAAATTATTAATTAACTCAAGCACTGAATTAAATGAGCACACAAGCTACTCCAGCACTTTGTTCGCAGATAAGAAGAGACATTGTCAGAATGGTTCACGGAGCATCTTCAGGTCACCCAGGCGGGTCACTAGGATGTGTTGAATTACTAGCAAAACTTTACTTTGACACAATGAATATTGATCCATCAAATTTTAATATGAATGGTAAAGGTGAGGATTTGTTTTTCTTATCTAATGGACACATTAGTCCAGTTTGGTATAGTACTCTTTCAAGAAGAGGATTCTTCCCAACAGAGGAGCTTGCAACGTTTCGCAAAATAAATTCAAGAGTACAAGGCCATCCTGCTACTGAAGAAGGTCTTCCAGGAATCAGAGTAGCTTCAGGATCTCTAGGTCAAGGGTTAAGTGTAGCGCTTGGAGCGGCTGAGACTAAGAGGCTAAATGGCGAGGGTACTTGGGTTTACACCCTTCATGGTGATGGTGAGCTTCAAGAAGGCCAAATTTGGGAAGCAGCTATGTATGCAGCGCATAATAAAATTGACAACATTTTATCTTTTGTTGATTGTAATGGACAACAAATCGA
This sequence comes from Methanobacteriota archaeon, assembly GCA_002723115.1. Classification (GTDB taxonomy): domain Bacteria; phylum Bacteroidota; class Bacteroidia; order Flavobacteriales_D; family Sanyastnellaceae; genus UBA974. Next base: position 4,528 of record PBNL01000018.1, read on the forward strand.
TGGTCCATGTGATGAAGTTCTTTCGCTTTCAGATTTAGCTGGAAAGTTTAAAGCATTCGGTTGGCACGTAATGGAATGTGATGGCCATGATTTAAATGACTTACAAAGAGTAATTGATGAAGCTCATTCAAGACGTGGTTCTGGTGTTCCTTGTATAGTACTGATGGTAACTGCAATGGGAAAGGGTGTAGACTTTATGGAAGGAACCCATAAATGGCATGGAGTAGCTCCAAATGATGAGCAACTTGCAGATGCACTTTCTCAGTTAGAAGAGACGTTAGGAGATTACTAAACTCCGTTGAATCGTTATAACAACATATTTAGATGTAAATCAAAAGCATTGTTTGCTTTTGTTTTATTGTTTGCTTTTGGGGGTTTAAACAATCCTGCCCTGTCTCAAGATTCTTCAAAAGAAGCTCTATTAAGTTATGACAGTTCTAACGATGCCACTGAGGGACCAACACGTATACTTTTTGTGTTTGATGCATCAAATAGTATGAATGCTTTTTGGAGTGGTGAACGTAAGATCAAACTTGCAACAAAACTTCTTTCTACTTCACTAGCAGCACTCTACGGAACTCCAGATTTAGAATTAGGTCTTCGTGTATATGGTCATCAAACCAAACATATTGATGGACAACAAGATTGTGACGACACAGAACTTGTAGTTCCAATTAATCATGGTTCTAACTTGATTATTAAACAAGAATTATCACGATTAAGAGCACAGGGCACAACACCTATAGCCAGATCTCTAGAAAGAGCTTCAGGAGATTTTCCTGAAGAGCCTGGGAGAAATATTGTTATTCTAATTACTGATGGAATAGAAGCTTGTGATGAAGACCCATGCGCTGTTAGCAGAATGCTTCAATCTAAAGGAATAGTAGTAAAGCCTTTTATTATAGGTATAGGTATAGATGATAAGCACAAGGAAAGTTTAATGTGCGTAGGTAATTTCTATGATGCTTCGAACCCTGAGGTATTCGAATCTGTTTTGGATCTAGTGCTTGAACAGGCCTTACATAATACAACTGTACAAGTGGATTTGCTTGACAATAAAGGCAAACCATCTATAACTGATGTGCCAATGTCATTTACTGACAAGAGAACCGGGGAACATGACCCACAAGTAGTTCACACTCTTGGATACAATAATCTAACTGACACATTTTATCTTGATCCAGTTCCTACATATGAACTCAAAGTTCACACACTTCCTGAAAGAGGAATGGAAGAAGTGAATCTTGCTCCTGGAAGGCACAATGTGATCTCAGTACCCAATATGTCTCAGGGAGTAATAACTCCTCAATTTCCTACAACTAGAAGGACTGATTACGGAAATATCAGCGTGGATTTATTTGAATCAGGGGAATGTGAATCATTCTACACTATGAACCTCGGTTCATCATTAAGATTGTTGACAGGAACATATGATTTGGTATTCCACACAACGCCTATAACTAGAGTTGAAGGAGTTGAAGTAGGTGAAGGTGAAATAGTTCCTATTACAATTTCAGCTCCAGGGGCTCTGATGTTACACGCATCTGTGTCAGGATATGGTAGCATTATCAATGCAAACACACTAGAACATGTAGTTCAGCTTGAAACAAATAATCCTTCAGGGAGATATACTTTACAACCAGGAACATACACGGTAATTTTTAGAGCACGACAAGCTCACTCTTCGAAATACAGTATTCAAAAAACTTTTACAATCACATCGGGCTCAACCCAAAATCTCAATATCCATGAATAAATTGTCTGATAAAATAACTTTAAACCCTACTGAATCTAAGGATACTAGATCTGGATTTGGTGTGGGGTTATCTGAGCTAGGACAGAATAATAATGATGTAGTAGCTTTATGTGCTGACCTAACAGGGTCATTAAAAATGGATGCATTCAGAGATGCACATCCTGATAGGTTTTTTCAAGTTGGAATTGCTGAAGCAAATATGATTGGCATGGCAGCTGGAATGACTATAGGTGGGAAGATCCCATTTACTGGAACTTTTGCTAATTTTTCAACTGGACGTGTTTATGACCAAATTCGTCAAAGCGTTGCATATAGTGAAAAGAACGTTAAGATTTGTGCTTCACACGCGGGGTTAACTTTAGGAGAAGATGGAGCTACTCACCAGATACTTGAGGATATCGGGATGATGAAAATGCTTCCAAATATGGTTGTTATTAATCCAGCAGATCACGAGCAAACTAGACAAGCAACACTAGCTATAGCTAAACATCATGGGCCTGTTTATTTGCGTTTTGGCAGACCTAAAGTTCCTGTATTCTACAAGAAAAGTAACAACTTTGAGATTGGTAAAGCTGACATTTTACTAAAGGGCACAGATGTTACAATAATCGCAACTGGTCACTTAGTTTGGGAAGCACTTCAAGCTGCTAAGCAATTAAAAGAAGAAGGTGTAAGTGCAGAGGTGATAAACATGCATACAATTAAACCATTAGATGAGAAAGCAATACTAGATAGCGCGTCTAAAACTGGTAAAGTTGTTACAGCTGAAGAACACCAAAAACTAGGTGGACTTGGAGAGAGTGTAGCTCAGGTGCTTGCTGAAAAGATGCCTACACCAATGAGATTTGTAGCTGTTAATGACAGTTTTGGCGAAAGTGGTAAACCCGCACAATTAATGGAGAAATACGGATTATCAGCTAGCAATATTGTAACTAAAGCTAAAGAGTTACTTTAAGCTATTTCGACATCTAAATCTGCTAAGCAGCTGTAGAGCTTGTCTCTCAGCTGCTTTGTTGCTGGAACTAATGGCAAGCGAACTGAATCACTACATAGGCCAATAGTATCCATAACTGATTTTATTCCAGTAGGATTCCCCTCTTCAAAAATTGCCTCAATTATTGGGCTTAACTTATGATGCATCTCTCGTGCTTCAATAAATTGCCCAAACAATGCTTGATTCACCATAGAACCAAACCTCTTTGGCAGTGCATTCCCAATTACTGAAATTACCCCATCTGCTCCTGAAGCAATCATCGCAAGAGTAAGGCCATCATCTCCTGAAAAAACTTGAAATCCTTCTGGCCTTAGCCTTAATATTTCATCAACTTGAGATAAATCTCCACTTGCTTCTTTTATAGCAATGATATTTTCATGGTTTGCTAATTCAATTGTTGTTGACGCAGTCATATTACTACCTGTTCTTGAAGGAACATTGTAAAGAACAATAGGTTTTGGAGAAGCGTCAGCAACTCTATTAAAATGTTCAAAAATACCCTTTTGGCTTGGTTTATTATAGTTGGGTGAAGCACTTAAAACGGCATCTACTCCATTAAAGTCAAATTCTTCAATTCTCTTACAAATAGCAGATGTATTATGACTTGCCAAACCCACAACTACAGGCAATCTCTTATTATTCAACTCAATAATAAAATCTAGAACACTCCTTTGTTCATCAATGCTGAGAGTAGGAGTTTCAGCAGTTGTTCCAAGTACAACAAGAAAATCGACATCAGAATTAATTAAATGTTCAGTATTGCGCTGCAACGCTGGATAATCAACAGCACCATTTTTATTGAACGGCGTAATCATTGCTACTCCTAATCCACTAAGATGAATCATATTATTGAATATTTGCTTCAGATATAAATTTAAAAGTCCTTTCTATTTGCTCTTTCCAAACTTTAGATAAGTCTACAGGTGTTCCGTCTTCATTTGGCTTATGCTCTATCCTACCAATTTTGACATCGTAATCACGATACTCCCATCCTTCTTGCTCTGGGCCAACTTTCATTTTTGCTAGAGATCTATTTAGAACGTGCTTAAGAGGAAGGTTTGGCTCTAATTCTAAATCAAATAAGATGTCAAATTCGATCTCTGTAAATGCTTCAATTTCTTGTTTGGGTATACCAAACCAATTTAAATCAGACTTACAGAAATAGCCACTATCAAGTTTCTTAACTAACCATCCAGGAATTCTCTTTATGTCAGTATCCACATATGAAAACATTGAAACTCTTCTCACACCCATCTCATCTTGTAAGTACTTAGAGATATCCTTTATGGTTCTATAATGATTGTGATCTTTTTCAAGATATAGAAGGCCTACAGATTCTGCATTTTTCAAGCTACATCCTTGCCTTGTTCGTTTATCATCTTTAAACCTACTAAGAATAAACCTGCTGATGTTTTCCTTCCATTTCACCATGTAAAGGTACAAGCCTAAACTTATGTGGCACGGTTACTGTTTACTTTTCGTAAAATTGTATTATGAAATTATTCTCTACTTCTATTTTAACTGCAATTCTTTTGATTGCTACAGGTTGTTCTTCATCTAACGGGACAAAGGTTAAAGAACCATTTTCAGGCAAAAAATATACATCTAACGCTAGATATTTTAGAGCAGTTGGTAAAGGCACCAGTAAGATTGACAACATTGCTTCATCAAAAGCAGAAGTTGAAGCTCACAAGGATTTGGCTCAGCAAGTGACAACCAACATCAAGGTAGTAAGTGACGCATATGTTCAAGACGTTCAAGGAGAACATGTGAATCAAGCAATAGAGCGTTTTGAGTCTTTAGCAAGAGAAATCACAAACACAACTATTGGTGATTTAAGAAAACTAGGCGAAGAGAAATACGCACTTGAAGATGGTACTTTTTCAGTTTTCGTTGCCTATGAAATTAAAAAATCGGCCATGTTTAAGTTTTTAAAGAAGAAGGCAAAAACGGATGAAAAGATTTCATCAATGGCTAGAACACAAATTATAAATATGTGTGATCAAGAAATTAAGAGACTAGAATCACTTGATTAATTCAGCAAATCTCTTTTTAAACTTTTGAAGTTTAGGCGCTATTACTGCACTGCAGTATGGCGCCTCTTCGTTTTCAGCAAAATAATTGTGATGATAATCTTCTGCTAGATAAAATTCATCCAATACTTCTATAGTAGTGACAATAGGATTTGACCAATCGTCGCATTCATTAGCCGCCTTAATAGCGTTTTGGGCTAATTTGATTTGTTCCTCTGTGGAAGGGAAAATTACCGACCTGTATTGGGTGCCAACATCACCTCCTTGCCTATTTAATGTTGTTGGGTCATGAGTTGCAAAAAAGACTGTAAACAAATCAGATAAATCGATCTCTTCTACATTGTATGAAATCTTTACAACTTCAGCATGACCTGTTAAACCACTACAAACTTCTCTGTATGTTGGATTAGCAATTTTGCCTCCAGCATAACCTGGAACAACTCTAATTACACCCTTAATCTTTGAAAATACAGCTTCAACGCACCAAAAACAGCCAGCACCAAGTACTATGGATTCTGTTTTGATCATTTAAACAGGTATGTTCCAACCATAAGGGTCTTCAGTAACACCCCTTCTAATGTCCTCAAGAGTTGATCTTAATTTAGGAGCTACTGACCACGATTCAAAAGATGGCAAATCGTAATTCCACCCTTCAAAGCCTACTGTACACATAATTGACACAGTAGCAGCAGTACCTAGTCCAAACGCTTCTTGAAATGTTCCATTTTTAGCAGCTTCCTCCAATTCAGCTACAGAAACTGACCTAACTTCTACATCAATACCAAGGTCCTCTGCTATTTGCAATGCAGATTTCCTAGTAACTCCGTCTAAAATAGTATCACTTGTAGCTGGTAGTAAAAGCTTACCATCAACAACGAATGCTGCATTCATTGTACCACACTCTTCAATGTATGAATGAGTTTGTGAATCAGTCCAAAGCAATTGATCATATCCCTCTTCTGCAGCCAATTTCGTTGGATAAAGAGATCCAGCATAATTACCAGCTGCTTTTGCAGCACCAGTACCACCCAAAGCAGCTCTTGTATACTCCGTTTCCACCTTTACTCTTACAGGTTTACTGTAATACGCTCCAACTGGACAAGTGAAAATCATAAACCTGTACGTATGACTTGCCCTTACACCGACATGGCTATCAGTTGCGAACATAAATGGTCTTATATAAAGAGAGGCATCTGATGATGAAGGAACCCAATCACTATCTAATCCTACTAATTCAACAAGGGCTTGCATAAAGATGTCTGCTGGAACTTCAGGCATACACATTCTTTTAGCACTAAGATTGAATCTAGAAATATTAGCTCCTGGACGGAATAGACTTACAGAACCATCCTGTTGTCTATATGCCTTCATACCCTCGAATATCGCTTGACCATAGTGCAAAACCATGCTAGCAGGACTCATAGACATAGGTCCAAAAGGCTCAATACTCCCTTTCTCCCATTCTCCATCTACATAATCCATCACAAAAACGTGATCAGAAAACACCTTACCAAAAGCAATGTTATTAAAATCAACTTGGCTGATTGCCGTTTGTTTACAGTGCTTTACGTCGAAAGAGGTGTCCATTGTAATCATGTTCTTGGTCATTTACCGGGGTGCAAAGGTCGTGAATTTCATGAGGTGTTACAAATGAAATAACTATTGCAACTGCAATTTGAGTTAAAAACACAGCTAATTGTATTGAATTAGCAAGTTTTTAAAGTGGTTATGAGGCCTGGAATAGAAACTTATTTGGGCTTACTAAACCAGACTTAACTGCATACATTACAATTCCAGCAGTATTCTTCACTCCTAGCTTAATCATAATGTTCTTTCTGTGAGTTGAAACTGTATGAGATGATAAGAAAAGAATCTCAGCAATTTCAGTGTTCGTGTTTCCTTCAGCAATTAAATACAACACTTCCTTTTCTCTCTTACTTAATTCAATAGCTTCACAAGGCAATTCAGCTACATTGTTTAAATCCTCTACCTCAATTGATGCTTTTCTTATCTCTTCAAGAATTTTACCACAGAAATAACTTGTTCCTATTGATGTCAGTTTTATGGCTTCCGTTAGCTCTTCAATATCACAACTCTTTTTAATATAACTATCAACTCCAGCTTTCATAGCATGTACAAATGTTTGGCTACTTTGCATAGGAGTTACCGCTAACACATTGATTCTCATGCTGTCTCGTTTGATTTTAAGTACAACATCAATGTCAAACTCATCACTCAAGAAATCTATAATGATAAGATCTGGAGAATATGATTTTAATATGCTGAGTAATTCATGAGAAGATTCTACCTCCTCTACAATTTCATAACCAGGCAATGAGTTAATCACAGCTCTTAGTCCAATTTTACCTATTGTACTACTATCTGCTATGATTATTGACTTAGACATTATCTGGAATGATTTTAGATAGCAAAGGTACAAACATTTATGCTATCATATATGTATTTCCTTCAATGGCTAATTCAGATTTTACAAACACTTCTTTTGCCTCATTCAACAAGTTATTTAAATCTCTATACCTATTAGAAAAGTGGCCAATTATTAATGAACAAACATCTGCTTGGGCTGCCACTCTGGCAGCATCTTGAGCTGTAGAATGCAATGTCTTTGTAGCTATTTTCTTATCCTTTGATTCAAAAGTTGCCTCGTGATAAAGAAGTGTTGATCCCTTAACTGCATCTACAACTTTAGGCGAAAAAGCAGTGTCTGCTGCAAATGAATAAGATCTTATATATTTCGGTGGGTTACAGAACAAATCGTTCCCCAGGATCGCTTCTCCTCTAATTAAATCCTCTCCCCTTTTAAGCTTTTGAATTTCTAAATTATTGAGGTTATGCTTCTTTTTAACATTGTGTTTTAAAGTAAAATTCCCAGGCTTTTCATCTATCCTAAACCCACAAGTATCTATTCTATGTTTAGTAGGAAATGACTTGATTGTGAAAGATTCATGCTCAACTATTGTTTCAATTTCTTTTGAGTTTGTTGCAATAAAATTCACCTCAAAGTCAATATGTGTATCAGTTAAATACCAAACCTTTTTAACCATTTCACTCAACTCTTTAGGACCAAAAACATTTAATGACGTTTTCCTTCCTAAAAGATTCATGCTAGCAATCAAGCCAGGCAAACCTAGGGTATGATCACCATGCATATGACTAATTAGAATCGTCTTAATCTTCTGAAACTTAATTCTTGACTTCCTCAGGGAAAGTTGAGTTCCTTCACCGCAATCAATTAAAAGTAATTGGTCATGAATGTTAACCAACTGAGATGTAGTCAAAAAATAAGGGGTGGGCGCTGCTGCGCCACACCCCAATATTGTCAATTCAAATCGCTTCACTTTAGCGCTTGATAACAAGTCTAGATGTTAATCTACCTAACTCATTTGAAATAGTAATGAAGTATACTCCTTGTTCCCAATCGTTTACATGAAGTATAGTTGAGTTTTGAATTTGAGAATTGTAAATCTTACGTCCTCTTGAGTCAATCACTTCTAAGTCAGTTAAGGTATAAGTCGTAAGTGAAATATTAACAAAGTCGTTAGCTGGGTTTGGCATTATTGAAAATCCATTCAATTCTACATCATCTACAGAATTTACGCTTACATCAAGATCATCTACAAGTAAAATACATCCATCTTCATCTGTAACTACACAGTGATAAGTTCCTGCATTTACATTTAAAAGGTCCTCATCAGTACCAACTGTAATTCCATTGTCATCAGTCCAAAGAAATTCAGCATTTCCATTAGCACCATTTACGGTTAAATCAATCGAACCTAAAGACACTCCAGGAATTTCATCTGTGATAACGTATGATGCTTCTAGATTACACTCTATAGAGCTATCTACGACAATAATGTTTTCGTAAGTACTTGTGCAAGCATCAGTCACGATTACAAGACTGTATACACCAGGGAATAATCCATCTATATCTTGGTCTGTTCCAACAACTTCTCCTTCATCATCAATCCACTCATAAGAAACAACATTAACACCATCCAGTGGAGTAATATCAACACTACCTAATGTTCCTTCATCACCATTAGCGTTTGTCACTACAGGCTCCTCAATTAGATTACAGTGGATATTGATTAAGAAAGTTGAATATGTAATAGGCACACTAAAAGGTATATCTATTGTTAACCAACCAACAACGTGAACATTTAATTGATACACCCCTGACATTGTAGGTACACCTTGAAGAGATGCGCAATATTGCTGTCCTCCAAGAAACGAGCAAGGATTTCCTGAATCTCCATTATTATTACAAAACACCTCTAGTCCAAGATCAGAAAGAGGAATTTCCTCCCATGTTGTTGTGTCCTGTATAGTTACACCATCTAAATACAATGAATCTATAGGTAAAGTAGGAGGATAGATTTCATCTACATCAGATGCAAATTGAGGTACAAGGATGTGAAGAACGTCATAGTAATCAATTCCCACCTCTCCATTCATGAAAGTTTCGCCTATTGATGCGTCAGGACTAACTCCAAATCCAGCATCACCAAAATCATAGTCTATTTCACATTGGCTAAAAGCACTAACAACAACAAGCATTGAAGCCAGTAATGAGTATAATTTATTCATAAGTGTATTTTTTTTGACTAGTTAAAAAAAGATCTTTCTTGTTCTTCCATGTAGACCATATCTACGGCCTCGTTTCTTGTAGGAACAATATTAAAAAAATCCTTTCCAAATTTCTCTTCTAAATTACTTTGAAGTGATTTATCTACTCCGCAAATAACAAGAGATTTATCAATATTGTCTCTTGAGTTTTGGATTAATTCTAATGTAATAGAGGTTATATCACATAGACTATTTATCTCAGAAAGATCTAAAATCATGTTTTCATGCCCCTCATCTACATGACTAACTATTGTAGTAAAATCTGCTAATTGATCCTTTCTACTAATAGTGAGAATAGTTAAAGCTTCTTGAATTTCTTTTTGAATATCCATTCTATCTATTTGCAAGTAGATACATAATAGCCATTCTAGTTGCTACACCGTTTTCTACCTGATTTAAAATTATAGCCTGATCACTATCTGCAATCTCCGAAGAAATCTCCACTCCTCTGTTTATTGGACCAGGATGAAGGATCACTAATTCCTTATCTAATCTATTTAACCTCTCTGTTGTTAGGCCAAAATTCATTGTGTACTCCCTAATAGATGGGAAGAACCTAATAGCATCATCATCACCCTGTCTTTCAAGTTGAATTCTCAACATATTTGCCACATCAGCCCAAGCAAGAGTATCGTCTAAATCATGGCTGACTTCTACTCCAAGGCTAGCCATGTGTTTTGGGATGAGAGTTGCTGGTCCACATACTCTCACGGTTGCTCCCTGCAACTTCAAAGCAAGTATGTTTGAAAGGGCTACTCTTGAATGTCTTATGTCACCAACAATAGCAATTTTCTTACCCTCAAGGTCATTCCCAAGTTTCTCTCTAATACTGAAGCTATCAAGTAGAGCTTGCGTAGGATGCTCGTGAGTCCCATCTCCCGCATTGACAAATGTGGTATTTACTTTATTTGCTAGGAAATGTGGTGCGCCAGGGTGTGGATGACGCATAACAACCATGTCGACCTTCATAGCCAAAATGTTGTTTACTGTATCTACTAGAGTCTCCCCTTTTTTAACAGAAGAGCTAGCAGCGGAAAAATTAACAACATCTGCTGATAATCTTTTCTGAGCTAATTCAAATGAAAGTCTTGTTCTAGTTGAGTTTTCAAAAAATAGGTTAGCTACTGTAGTGTCTCTTAAGGAAGGGACCTTTTTAATGGGTCTATTTAAAACTTCCTTGAATTCAGCGGCAGTACTGAAAATGGTCTCAATATCATCGCGAGTCATTCCGCGAATTCCTAAAAGGTGTTTTATTGAGAGATCACTCATTCTGGTTTGGCATTAAAAAGTATTACTCTATCAGAATCATTCTCTTCTGACCATTCTACAACTACGTGTTGGTCTGAGATGCTGTCTATTTGTTGACCTATATAAGTAGGCTCAATAGGAAGCTCTCTTTTAAATCGTCTGTCAATAAGAACAGCAAGTTCCACTTTAGTTGGGCGCCCATATGCAAGAAGTGCATCGAGTCCGGCTCTAATTGTTCTTCCAGTAAATAGAACATCATCTACTAAAATCACTTTTCTTCCTTCAACTAAAAATTCCATTTTGTTTTCTTGAGGAGCTATCGGCTTATCTCTCATCCTCAAGTCATCTCGGTGGAAAGTGACGTCTAATGCTCCACAACGAACCTCTTTACCACCGAGGAGTTTAGAAAGTCTTGAAGATAATCTTTGGGCTACTCTTGTGCCTCTTGGTTGAAGGCCAACTAAGTCAGTATCAGAAAAGTCGTGGTGCTCGAGCAATTGATGCGCGAGTCTGTCTAATATTAGAGCAAATTGTTCCTCGTTTATTAGAACTTGAGATTCCATCGGTGCAAAGATAGGGATAACAAAAAGGGAGGCTAACGCCTCCCTTTCAATTTATTTTCAGCTTGTGAAAAAACGAGTTTACGCTTCAGCTTTTTCTTCGCCTTCTGCCTCAGCATCATCTGCCTTTTTAGCAGCTGCTTTCTTGGTAGTCTTTTTCGCTGTAGTTTTCTTAGCAGCAGCTTTCTTAGCTGGCTTCTTTTCTTCCTTTGGTTCTTCAGCAACTGGTGCTTCTTCAGCAGGAGATGACTCCATAGAAGCTTTTAGTTGAGAAAGAACGTCAAGATCTCCAAGAGTGCTCTTCTCAGTTGATGAATTGATCTCATCCATCATACGGTTGCTAGCACCAGACTTAGATCCACCAGATTTTGGCTTACGCTCCTTCTTAGCTGGACCTTCTTCGTGTGTGCGAAGGTGGCTAACAGTAATTCTCTTAGCGTTTCTGTTAAACTCAAGAACTACGAAGTCAGCTGCCTCGTCAACCTTTAGAGCTTCACCGTCAGCCTTATTCAAATGCTTTGTGTGACAAGTACCCTCAAGACCGTAAGGAAGAGCAATTACTGCGTTGCTACCCTCAATTTTTACAACTGTAGCGTTGTGTGATGATCCTACTGCAAATACAGTTTCAAACACCTCCCATGGGTTCTCTTCTATTTGCTTATGACCAAGACTCATTCTACGGTTCTCCTTATCGAGTTCCATAACAACTACTTCAATCTCATCACCTACGTTGCAGAATTCAGATGGGTGCTTTATTTTCTTAGACCAGCTCAGATCTGAGATGTGAACTAATCCATCAATTCCCTCCTCTAGTTCTACAAATAGACCAAAGTTTGTGAAGTTTCTAACCTTACCCTTCTGCTTAGATTCAAGTGGGTAACGCTTTTCAATCTCTTCCCAAGGATCATTAGTAAGTTGCTTAAGACCAAGTGACATCTTTCTTTCTTCTCTGTCAATGCTAAGAAGAACACATTCGATTTCTTCACCAACTTTAAGGAAGTCTTGAGCGCTACGTAAGTGCTGTGACCAAGACATTTCACTAACGTGAAGAAGTCCTTCAACGCCAGGAGCAATCTCGATGAATGCACCGTAATCAGCCATAACGACAACTTTACCTTTAACCTTAGAACCCTCAGCAAGCTCTTCTGTAAGAGCATCCCAAGGGTGAGATGTAAGCTGCTTCATACCTAGAGCGATACGACGCTTATCATCATCAAAGTCAAGAATTACTACGTTGATCTTTTGGTCTAGTTCAACTAGTTCCTCTGGGTGTCCAACACGACCCCAGCTCATATCCGTGATATGTACAAGACCGTCTACACCTCCAAGGTCAACGAATACTCCATATGAAGTAACATTCTTAACTGTACCCTCGAGTACTTGACCTTTTTCAAGCCCCGTGATGATAAGACGCTTCTGCTCTTCAAGCTCTGCTTCAATAAGAGCTTTATGAGATACAACAACGTTTTTAAACTCGTGGTTGATTTTAACAACCTTGAATTCCATTTGCTTTCCAACGTACTCGTCAAAATCACGGATAGGCTTAACATCAACCTGTGAGCCTGGAAGGAACGCCTCAAGGCCAAACACGTCAACAATAAGACCTCCCTTAGTTCTGCACTTAACAGTACCCTGAATAATTAGATCCTCGTCTTTAGCTTGGTTAATCTTACCCCATGCCTCGTATACACGTGCAGTACGGTGACTAACAACTAATTGTCCGTTAGCATCTTCTTGTTTTTCTACGAATACAGCAACTGAGTCACCTGGCTTAAGATCAGGGTTGTATCTAAACTCAGATGCAGAGATTACTCCCTCCGACTTATAACCGATGTTTACTACAACTTCTTTCTTACCTACTGTAACAACTGTACCAGAAACAACTTGCTTATCCTCAATTAATGTGAGGTTAGCAGCGTAAAGCTCTTCAAGCTTTACTCTTTCTTCGTCAGACATTGTATCGTCAGAATTATCGATTGCATCCCAATCGAAATCATCAGATGGCTGCGCTAACTCGCGTGGATCTGTTGGTGTTACTTCTTTTAATGGTGCAGCTTCTTCAGCTACTGGTGCAGCTTCTTCAACTGCTGGAGTAGTTTCTTCAACTACTACTTCCTGAACCGCTTCTTCTACTTTAGCGTCTTCAGCTTTGGGTGTTTCTTCGCTCATGCGACCCATATGTACTTGTATGATATGCCTTTGTGAGGAGGGCTATCAGACTTTTAATCAATGGACAATCCTCACTATTGCCCAATTTTCCCTTAATGGGGGCGCAAATATACAGTCTTAAATAGCTAAGAACAAATTATTTCACTACTAGCAAAGTGCTTTTCTTATCTGAAACGAGTAGGTATGTTCCAGATTGGAATTGTGATGCATAGACCAAACCCATAGTGAGTGCACATATTTTTTGGCCTAACATATTGTAAACATCAGCATTTGAAGGCAAAACAAAAGACTCGTTAGAGCTGATGGGATTTGGGTAAATGTTGAGATTTTGCTCCAAATCAACAACAATAGAAGTACATACATTACAATATTCAGGCGTAGTTGTTCCTATTATGAATTCCCTCCATGTTCCATATCCATCGGGATCTCTCCCCCAGCTGTAATCCATAGGGATGGCTCCAAAATGAACTGAATCGGCAATTGTGAACCCATCTGGTGATCTTAAAACTAATGCCTCACCATCGCTATTAAACTTAAAGTTTGTGTGATTCCACCCTTCTGAATTGTCTTCGTCAGCGTATATCAGAACAAATTCTCCAGGAGCTATAGTTGTTGAGTCAGGGACGTCATCTGGGATTTGGTATTTAGTAGGAAGATTCAATCTATCCGTCAGATAATAACCTCCAATGTCTACAGGGTCATTTCCAACGTTGTACACTTCAAACCAATCCTCGTGAGCCCCAGTATAATCAGTAGTGTCTAGGAAATTAGAAGACTGTAATTCATTTATTACAATTGATCCTGGCTGGATTATGTATATGGAATTAGATACCCTTGGTGTAGGAATATCAAACCATTGTGAAGTTGGGGAACCGTCTACTTGTCTACCCCAGCTAACGTTTGGTGAGCCTATTTCATAATCGAATGATGCAGCTTCAACACCGTCAGGACCTGTAAAAATTATATCAGTAGCAGTTGATGATGGAACAAAATCCATATGATGTCCCCCTTCTTCAGGTTCGCCGTCTAACCAAAGTAGTAGAAAGCTTTCGGCCTCGATTGTTAGGTCGTAAGGCATATCTGCTGGAAGTGTGTAGGCCAAACCTTCAGAATTTGATAATACATAGGAGCTAAGGTTGACTTGAAAAGAGTTTGGGTTATAAACCTCAACCCAAGAATCTAGATCAAACACTTCATCTACAAGATTGCTTTCATTTTCTATCAAGATCTCATTGAAGTAAAGCAAAGGCGTTTCAGGGATGGTATAAGCATTATCATCGTCAATAGTGTGCAGATCGAAGTACATCCATTCAGCACACCCATCGCATTCTCTACCATAGCTCACATCAGTTTGCTGAGGCGGAAAAACTATAGAATCAATAATCGTAACTCCATCAGGCGCAGTCAGGTAAATTCCCTCTCCATCAGGACTAAGTTTGAAATTTGCATGATCCTCGCCTTGTTCAGTGTCATTATCAAGCCAAACAACCATATGACCACCTGGTGTGATTGTAGTAATGCCAGCATTTGTTGAAGGAAACTCCCATTTCATGAGATTATCCTCCCTATCACTCAGGTAATATCCTGCTAAATTCAAGACTCCACCCTCGTGATAGATTTCAACCCAGTCGTCAAACTCGAAAAAGTCGTCATAGACGGCGAGTTGATTGCTGGCCATGAGTTCGTTAATATAGGTTTGGGCTTGTGCAGAAAAGCCTGTAAAAACAAGCGACACAAAGCATAATAGTGATGTGAAATAAATCTTGCAGGTGGTCATCTTCATAAAATTCATTCGAAAATTAATAAACCTTAGGTCTACAAGCACCCAAGTAAGTAATTTTGCGACCAAATATTTTAATTATGGCTAACGGCACATTTCAAGTACCATACCCGGTAAACGAACCAGTTCTATCATATGCACCTGGTTCATTAGAGAGAGAGGAACTTCAAGCTATGTACAATAAAATGTACAATCAGGATCCAATTGATGTTCCGATGTACATAGGTTCTGAGGAAGTTAGAACTTCTGACAAGCGTCCAATGTTTCCACCACATGATCATGCTAAAGTTCTTGGTCACTTTAACTACGGTGAGGCAAAACACGTAGAATCAGCTATTAACGCCGCGCTAGAAGCACGCAAAGAATGGGCTAGCTACTCTTTTGTAGAAAGAGCAAGCATTTTCTTAAAAGCTGCTGATCTTGTAGCTGGTCCATATAGAGCTAAGATTAATGCTTCAACCATGCTTGCTCAGTCTAAAAACTGTTTCCAAGCTGAAATTGATGCTGCATGTGAGCTTACAGATTTCTTGAGATTTAACGCCTACTTCGGTCAGCAGATCATGGAGATGCAACCTGAGAGTTCAGATGGAATTTGGAATAGGACAGAATATAGACCACTGGAAGGTTTTGTCTTTGCTGTAACGCCTTTCAACTTCACAGCTATTGCTGCTAACCTACCAGCCTGCATGGCGCTTATGGGCAATGTGGTGGTGTGGAAGCCTGCTGATTCACAGATGTACAGTGCACAAGTTCTTATGGAGATATTCAAAGAAGCTGGAGTGCCGGATGGAGTGATTAACATGATCACAGTTGATGGACCTGTAGCTGGAGATGTTGTATTTAACCATCCTGACTTCTCAGGCCTTCACTTTACTGGATCAACTGCTGTTTTTCGCCACTTATGGAAGACTATAGGTCAAAACATAGCCAAATACAAGACCTACCCTCGAATTGTAGGCGAAACTGGTGGTAAAGATTTCGTTGTCGCTCACTCTAGCGCTAAAGTTGATGCTGTTGTAGCAGGACTTGTTAGAGGAGCTTTCGAGTTCCAAGGCCAAAAATGCTCAGCAGCCTCTAGGGCTTACATTGCAAGCGACATTTGGTCAGATGTAAAGGAAAAGCTTGTTGCAGAGATAGCGACATTAAAAGTTGGCTCTCCAAAAGATTTTGGAAACTTCGTGAATGCCGTAATTGACAAAAGAGCATTTGATAAGATTACATCATACATTGATTGGGCTAAGAATCAGGACGATTGTGAAATCATTGCTGGTGGTACGTATGATGGATCTAAGGGATACTTCGTTAACCCAACAGTAATTGTAACTACAAATCCTAAGTTTAGAACTATGGTAGAAGAGATCTTTGGGCCTGTACTTACGATTTATGTTTATGATTCAAGCAAATTTGAGGAAACTCTAGAATTAGTTGACAACACTAGTGAATATGCACTTACAGGGGCTGTATTTGCACAAGACAGATATGCTCTTAGTCAGGCAAAAAACGCATTAGAAAATTCTGCTGGAAACTTCTACTTAAATGACAAACCAACAGGAGCCGTTGTAGGCCAACAACCATTTGGCGGAGCAAGAGGTTCTGGAACAAATGACAAAGCAGGATCTGCTTTGAACCTACTGAGATGGGTAAGCCCTAGAACAGTTAAGGAAACTCTTGTACCTGTAGAGGACTACAGATACCCTTTCTTAGGATAATACAACTAGAAATGGAGAGGGGGATCGTTTAAGATCCCCCTCGTGTTTACGGTGTAAGCCGGATTCTGTTCCGCAAATTTGCGGCTTCATCATTGATCTAATGCGACCTACCCTCTAGTTCGAACGAGCAGCTCTCAGGCACTAGTTTACATGGTCTTGCAGCCCGCAAGGTTTACCAAAGCCAGCAAATCACTTTGCTGCTGGTGAGCTCTTACCTCACCTTTTCACCCTTA
>PBNL01000019.1 GCA_002723115.1 Methanobacteriota archaeon
CTACGGATTTAAATGTTGAATCTACTTTAACTAGTGTGCTTGATATGATTAACGTAGTACCTAACCCGTACTATGCATACAGTAAGTACGAGACTAGTAAGATTGATAACAGGGTGAAGATTACTAACCTACCAGAAGTTTGTACGGTAAGTATATACAACCTGAGTGGAACCCTTGTAAGACAATATAATAGGTCAAACGATCCATCTACTTCTTTAGATTGGGATTTAAAGAACCACAAGAACGTACCTATTGCAGGTGGTGTTTACATCATACATGTAGATGTACCAGGCATTGGGCAAAAAGTTCTAAAGTGGTTCGGAGTTATGAGACCTATTGACCTTGATAATTTCTAATATGAAGAAACATCTAAGCATAATATTAATCGCAGCCCTAGGTTTAGGAACCGTTTGGGCAGGAAATCCTGACCGTGCTGGATCTGCGGGTGCTGGCCAACTATTAATCAATCCTTGGGCAGCCTCAAATGGTTTAGCAGGAGCTAACATGGCAAGTATATTGGGCCTTGAGTCTACGTTTAGCAACGTTGCTGGACTAGCATTCATTAACCAAAACGAACTTGCAACAGTTAATTCTCAATACCTAGGTGGTTCTGGAATTTCGTTAAATTCAGTTGGTTTCGGTACAAGAGTAGGAGAATCAGCTGTACTTGGTTTAACTGTAACTTCAATGAGTTTCGGGGATATTCCAATTACAACTGAAGATTTACCTGAAGGTGGTATTGGAACATTCTCACCTGCTTTTTCTAATATTGGAATAAGTCTTGCAAAAGAATTTTCAAATTCTATTTATGCAGGTATTACTCTTAGAATAGTAAGTGAATCTATTTCTAACGTTAAAGCAAATGGAATAGCTTTTGACGCAGGTATTAGATACGTAACAGGTGAAGATGATCGAATGAGGTTTGGCATTTCTCTTAGGAATGTTGGAGCTCCTATGAGATATTCAGGTGACGGTCTAACTGTTACTGGAACTCCTCAAGGATCAGATGGAGCATTAACTATGATGCAAAGATCTGAGCGCTATGAGCTACCATCTCTAGTAAACATCGGTTTTGCATACGATGTTATGAAAACTGAACAAACTGTAATAGAGCTTAATGGAATGTTCACTTCAAATTCATTCACTAAGGATCAATTTGGTCTTTGTGCTGAAGCAAGGTTTGGATCATATGCTAGCTTAAGATTGGGATATTTATATGAGGCAGGCTTACTTTCTGAAGATGATGCAACTTCTGCTTACCAGGGACCAGCTGGTGGTTTAGGTTTTAAAATACCTGCAGGTTCTAATGGTTCTGAAATCTGTATCGACTACTCATACAGAGCAACATATACATTCAGCGGCACTCATACTGCTGGTCTGAAGATTACTATTTAAAGAATAGCACCCAAAAATTTAACGAGAGGGTCGCAAGGCCCTCTCGTTTGTTTTTAATACATTACAATCATGTCTAAAATCTCATACTATACAGAAGAAGGTTATAACGCCTTAAAGGATGAGCTTCATCAGTTAAAAACTGTTGACCGCATAAAGATTAGTGAGCAAATAAGTGAGGCTAGGGATAAAGGTGATTTAAGCGAAAATGCAGAATACGATGCTGCAAAAGATGCTCAGGGTCATTTAGAGGCTAAGATCTCAAAGCTTGAAAACATTTTGGCAAATGCAAGGATTATTGACGATAGTAACATTGATAATTCTAAAGTGTATATCTTATCTACGGTTAGAATTAAAAACCAAAAAAACGGTGCTGAAGTTACTTATACCCTAGTTGCAGAAAACGAAGCTAATCTTGCTGAGAAGAAGATTTCAATTGAATCTCCAATAGGCAAGGGTTTAGTTGGTAAGAGTGTTGGTGACATCGCTGAAGTTGAAGTTCCAGCTGGAATTATTCCGTTTGAAATTTTAGAAATTACTAGATAACATGGCTAGCATTTTCAGTAAAATAATTGCCGGTGAGATTCCCTGTCACAAAGTTGCTGAGAATGATACTTGTTTTGCGTTTATGGATATAATGCCATTAGCAATGGGGCATGTTCTAGTTGTGCCCAAGGTCGAGGTAGATAGATATTTTGATCTTGATGAGAAAACACTCAGCGAATTAACTGGGTTTGCAAAAAAGATTGCAAAGGCGATTGAATCAGTGGTTCCATGCAATAGAGTAGGTGTTGCCGTTATTGGCTTAGAAGTGCCTCATGCTCATGTACACCTTATTCCTCTAAATTCTGTAAAGGATATAAACTTTGAGAGGCATAAACTTAAGGTCAGCAGCGAAGCGTTAGCTGAAATTGCATCGAAAATTAGAGCTGAGTTATAGGCTTATTTAGTTAGCTCTAGAAGAGCAGTCCACACTGTCAATTTACCGTTGTCTTCCCTAGTCCAAATTGGACGAACATGGCCGTCTACAGCACTTATGTTATTGTAGTCGCCAAAGAATACTTTTCCCCTAGGAAGAAAGGCGCTTTGCGATACGAGTCTGTTAGTCCAGGTTGAGGCTCCATCAAAAGAACTAGCAACATATACATCTGTATGTGCATCGTCGTGGGCTCTTCTATCGTAGAAGACAATGTGAATCCCTCCATTTTTTGGATCAACTGACATCCAAGTAAAGAACTGCTGTGAACCCTCATCATCGTCATTTACTCTAATGGCGTCTGACCAAGTATGGCCTCCATCGTCAGAGTAGCATATGAAAACGTCTAGATCGTCATCTCCATTTCTAGCATCTGTCCAATTTATGTAGATGCGGCCGTAGTTTTCAGAATTAGGACAGTGATCGACACAGGTAACTGGCATGCCATTGACCCTACCGATTGCTTCTACATTTTGGTCCCATCCGCCTACAATAGATGTTGCAGCTATGTCATTTTCTAACCAAGTTTTTCCTCCATCCTCACTTCTATCAAACCAAATAGTTTCATCAAGTGCCCAAGCAACATATACAGTTCCATCAGGGCCAATAGCTGGCACAGCACCCTCAGTCGTCATGTCACTATCTAGACAATTGCCAGCTTTTTCGCTAATTCTTACAGGAGTAGACCATTCCTCCCCTTTTCTGTCAGCAAAGCTGCATAGAATAGTTGTGGAATCTTCGGGCACAGTACTGTTATATTTATCGAACTGAGTCCAACAAGCATGTATGGTTGATCCGTCTTGGGATACTACTGCCCATTCCTTGTCTTGGTCTTTTGGTTGCTGTAGTCCCATGCCACCACCATTTGACCAAGTCTTCCCTCCATCAGTTGAGCGCTGACAAACAATTCTATCTAATAGCATTTCACTTCTCCAGCCCTCTCCTTCTGGGTCACTTAAATGCAAATAATAGAAATCTCCAAGTGGAGAAGCAACAACACATGGATCACCGAATACACCATATGATGATGTTAGTTTTTGGTGTTTCCAAGAAACTCCTCCGTCATTAGAACGATAGACATTGTCAAGAATACTTCCAGCAACTATTATGTTTGGGTCAACAGGACTAATGGCAATACTTGGCTCACAAGGTTGATAGCCTGACACCTTCTCTGGTCCAATTCTAATATTGGGAGTTTGCGAAAAACCCCAAATGCACATTGAAAGGGTTAAAGCAAGTAGGGTTATTCTTTTTAGCATTTTAGCAATCTTCACCAATAATTGTTTTGAAATCGCAAATTAGGTTTTGAAGCTCTTCTCGAATAGCTTTTTGAAGACCTAATAATTCCTCATCAGATAGTTTTTCGAGAGCTGCTTCAGCAGCGCGATCGTGTACGTGATCCTCGCCTGGTGCATGATTACATTGAGTCCCTGGAAGCTTTACAAGTGTTTTCTTCCACTTTACAAACCTTCTGTCTAGGTCTACTAAATGGATGAATGCGCTGTCAGTTTGTGGAGTTTGAGAAAACTGATAGGCTAACTTTCTGTGAAAGTCCTTAGAGTCCGCTTTGCATTGATCGTGAATAGCAATTGCTTCTGCTTTTTCTGCACTAACCTCGTGATGATGTTCATGAGAACAAGATGATAGAGTAAAAGCTGCAATTAGTAAAATATATAATATTCTCATTTTAAATGTTTTTTGGTGGAACTGGATCTTTACCAGAGGTCCCCCATGGATGGCATTTTGATATTCTTTTTATCGTTAAAAATAAACCAGTCCACGCTCCCCAAACCTTAAATGCTTCAATTGAATATGCTGAACAACTAGGCTCATGCCTGCAATTTGATCCAAGAAGAGGGCTTATCGCTATTTGGTATGCTCTAACTAAAGCAATAAAAATATGCTGCATACCTCAAAGGTACTAAAGCGGCAGTTTTTCTATAGCCATTATTGCACTTAGCCCCATTGTCATCCCTCCAATAAAGATTTGTTGTGATCTCTGAGTAACTCCAAGTGATCTTCCTAGTGAGAAAAGAGAAAGGGTGATGAGTAGGATTATGATTTGGCCTATTTCTACACCTAGATTAAATTTTAACAGAGGCATAACAATTCCTTCTCCCCTATCTACTGCTATTCTAAAGAATGATGAGAAACCCAAACCGTGTATCAATCCAAAAAACACAGTCAAAGCATAAGTAGCTTTACTGTACTTAGAATTTTTATTAGCTAATGAGATACCTAGAGTCGCAGCAATTGACATAATTACTATGCTTACTGGAATTAGAAATTCCACCCAATCCCTAGACGCCCTAACCACGTCTAGACCAGCTAAAAATAAAGTTAGGCTATGGCCAACTGTGAAAGCTGTTGCAAGAAGGATCATTCGCCAAACCTTACTTAAATCAAATGCTGCCGCAAGTGCAATAAGGAAGAGCATATGGTCGAACCCGTTGAGGTCTAAAATGTGTTTCGCGCCTAGAATTATATCGTTCATGACTTACGATCGTACTTACATATTGTAAAATGGAACTTGTGTCTTTCATCAGCAGGATGATCATCTATCACTGTTAACTCCCAATTCCCTCTGTCAAATTCAGGGAAGAATGCATCACCTTCTGGCTCGCCGTGAACATGGGTTATGTACATGGTATCTACTACATCTGCATCTAAAGCCATTGTATAGATTTGGCCTCCTCCTATAATAAATGCTTCTGATTCTCCAGCTTCTCTTGCTAAATCTAAAGCCTCAGTTAAAGACCCCACTAAAGCTGCACCTTCTGAATCGTAATCAGCATTGCGACTCATAACTACATTTGGTCTTCCTGGTAGTGGACGGAATTTATGTGGGATGCTCTCGTAGTTTCGGCGACCCATAATTACGTGACGACCTTGTGTTGATGCCTTGAAAAAAGACATGTCGTCTGGTAAAGACCAAACCAAATCGTTATCCTTTCCTATAACTCCGTTATCTGCTACAGCAGCAATAAGACTAACTCTCATTTAAACAGCTATTGGTGCTTTGATGTTTGGCTCTGCAACGTAATCGACAAGCTCGAAGTCTTCGTACGTGAAGTCAAATAGATTTTTAACCTCGGGATTTATCTTCATTTGAGGTAGTTTACCTGGGTTACGCGTGAGTTGTTCGCGTGCTTGGTCTACATGGTTTGTGTAAAGGTGTACGTCACCAAATGAATGAACGAATTCTCCAGGCTCAAGATCACAAACCTGAGCTATCATCATCGTTAGTAGAGAATAAGAGGCAATGTTAAATGGTACGCCTAGAAAAGTGTCTGCCGAACGTTGGTAAAGTTGACAGTTGAGTTTGCCTTCACTAACGTGGAATTGAAATAAGCAATGACAAGGTGGTAGTACCATCTCGTCTATAAAACTTGGGTTCCATGCACTTACTACATGGCGGCGTGAATAGGGGTTGTTTTTGATTTGGTCTACAAGCTTTGCAATCTGATCTGTTGCAGTGCCATCTGGGTTCGGCCAAGACCTCCACTGATAACCATAAACTGGACCTAGGTTTCCATCCTCATCAGCCCAATCATCCCAAATTCTAACCCCATTATCCTTCAAGTATTTGATATTCGTATCACCCTTGAGGAACCAAAGCAACTCGTGAATAATACTTCTCAAGTGAAGCTTTTTTGTAGTCAAAACTGGAAAGCCCTTACTCAGGTCAAATCGCATCTGATATCCAAAGCAACCTATTGTGCCAGTTCCCGTTCTATCGTCTCTTCTCACACCATTGTCCAAGATGTGATCTAACAAGTCTAAATACGCCTTCATACCTCGAAGATAAAAAGAAGACTGTCTCTAAAAAGCTATGGTTGAAACGTCGTTGAGAACTACTGAAATATCTCTTTCCAGCTTGTTACTTTTTCCTTGTTGATCCACCTGAAAATTTGGTTTATCAGCAACATGTGGAATATGAAAAGGAAGTGTAGAGGGAACATGTAGAATGGCCATGCAAGGCTTTTAGGAAGGAAGGGGTTATTTACATCAGGAGCCTCAGTAACATACATGTAATTGGCAATGTCTGTGTATGGGTTTTCTACATAAGTGTTTAACAAGAAATTTACACCTATCATCGCTGTAGATATAAGCACGTCAAACCCATAAGCTCTAACCCAATCCCACTTAATGAATTGCATATTGAAATGCTTGATCATTACAAAGGGCAATGAAATAAGTGTAGAGTGAACAACTATGAAATGAGTGACTTGCAAAGGAGAATCACCTGCAGTTAATAATGGCGTCATAAATGAATGAAATCCACCCGTCATACCCATATATGCTGTAAGGACAAACAACATTCTCGAGCGAATGAAGCAATTGAATGCCATCAAATAAAAATTCACACTACAAAAGTGAAGTGGTAAATTTCTGTGAAATGAAAAAGTGTAGTCAGGATCGAAGTATTGGATTACAGGCATGTACAACTGCATTGCAATCATTGCAATACCCAAACCATTTAGCAATCTGCTTCTAGATTCTTCAGACGTTCTATCAAAAAGTCTATTCAGAAAAATTCCGAATAAAATTGCACCAAACATCATAATCCAATATCTAGGATCGTCGTATTCTATGGCAACTTCAATAGTATGTGCGTCAGCTGGACTCAAATTACTTGTCTAAAATTACTGTCTGAGTTGGGAAGGCAAATTCCAAATTGTTTGCATTGAACTCCTTCAGTATAGACAAATTAATATCTGTTGGGGTATTTGCCCAATGCCCTTGTTTATTGATATAATAAGTGCAGTTTACGTTTAAACTGAAGTCGCCAAATCCTGAAAACCAAACCGTCACATCCTCCTCAGTTTGCTCGTGGTCATCAACTATTTTTTTAAGAATATCTAAAGCAAGTTGAATGTCCTTTTCAGTTGCGTCATAAGTAAGACCCAGCTGTATGCTCATCTTTCTAGATGGCTCAGCAGTAACATTTTCTACAACAGTATTTGTAAACTGATTGTTAGGTATAGTAACTGTTCTTCCTTGAAGTGTTTTAATTCGTGTAGAGCGAATTCCTATCTCAATAACTGTCCCATCAATACCACTGACCTTCACTCGATCTCCAACTCTAAATGGCCTATCGATGAAAACCGTAATACCTCCAAAAATATTAGCTACGAAATCCTTAGCTGCCATAGCCATCGCAATACCGCCAATACCAACTCCAGCTAATAATGCTCCAACGTCATACCCAGCATTTCCCAATGCCATTATGATACCTAAAGTCCATACCCCAAACCCTATGGTTTTCTTCAGAATTGGAGCAAGGTCATTGACCATGCTGTGTTGATTTTTATCAGACAAGTGGTTAAGCATATAACCAATTAGTGAATTCAACACCCTAGAGGCTAACCATGTAACATTTAGCACAACTGCTATATCGAACACTTTGGCTACATATTCATCCGTAGCTTCAAAATTCAAATGGCTGTATCCTAACCAAAATCCAACTATTACTATAGCCAAACAAATTGGTTCCTCAACCGCATCAACTAAAAGATCGTCAACTTCTGTCTCTGTGCCTTCTGTCCATTTCTTAACTCTATTACTAAAAATTCGGTATAAAATTCTAGCAACGATTACAGATCCTAGAATGTAAAAAAGAGCAATCCCCCACTCAGTTAGTGGATTGCCTAAAAATTCAATCTTCTCTAATGTTTCCATGAGGTAAATTTCGATAAACTCATTGATATCTTTGCAATATGGTAAAAAAAGCATCAACAAACCTGCAAACAGGTCCTTCATTAAAAATTGGAGTTCTTGGTGGCGGTCAATTAGGCCGAATGATGATTCAATCAGCTATAGATCTTGACGTTAGAGTAGAGGTTATGGATCCTTCAAAAGACGCACCATGTAGCTCATTGACTCATAGGTTTGTTTGTGGTGATTTGAATGATGCCGATGCAGTATTTGAATTTGGGAAAGACCTAGATGTGATTACCATTGAAATAGAAAATGTGAGTGTAGAGGGTCTCAAACGCCTTGAAGCAAGCGGCGTTAGAGTAGTCCCAAAACCTGATCATATTGAGCTTATCCAAGACAAAGGCATTCAAAAACAATTTTTTGTAGACAACGATGTTGCTACGTCTGAGTTCCAGCTTGTGGAAGAGGGTGGTGATATAAGTGGGTTTGGGTTTCCTGTAGTCCAAAAACTCCGCAAAGGCGGCTATGACGGCCGTGGAGTTCAGATGCTCAAGACTGAAGCTGAAAGCTCAGACAACAGATTCCATGAAAAGAGTCTGATAGAAAGAGCCGTGGACATTGACAAAGAAATAAGTGTCATCGTTGCTAGAAACACTCAAGGCGAAATCACTTCATACCCTGTTGTAGAATCTGTTTTTGACCCCGTAGCAAATCTAGTGTCGTCGTTAATAGCCCCAGCTAGTATTGACGCAGCAACAGAATCTAAGGCAAGAGAACTCGCAATGAAGGTTGTAGATGCAATGCAGTTTGAAGGCTTGATGGCTGTTGAACTTTTCCTCAATACTGACGGTGAAATTCTTGTAAATGAAGTTGCACCAAGAACGCATAATAGCGGTCATCACACTATTGAAGGAAATAGAACATCACAATTTGCTCAACACCTTAGAACTGTCGCAAACTTCCCATTAGGATCAACCGCTAAACTTCACAATGCTGCAGGAATGATAAATCTCTTGGGAGCTGAAGGAGCATTCGGCAATCCCGTATATGAAGGATTAGGAACTGCTATTGAAATGGAGGGTGTAAATCCACATCTTTATGGAAAATCTCAAGTAAAACCCCATAGAAAAATGGGACACATAACTGTGACAGGGGATAGCATAGAAGAGGTTCAAAATAAATTGTTGAAACTTCAAAGCTCTGTACGTGTAACTGGTGCCTAGAAAGGGTACTTTAGCTACATGTCCTATGATACATCTAGAAAGAAAGTTGCTGTTTTAGCCGGGGGATATTCTGACGAAGCTGTTATTTCTATGCAAAGTGCTGCAACTGTAATGGAGCACTTAGACAGAAATTTATACGATCCTTTATTAGTACAAATCGACAAGGACAATTGGTGGGTACATACAGATGATTATCCATCAATTAAAAAGGAAGATTTTACTTTTATCAATCATTCTGGAGATCTAGTAAAATTTGACTCTGTATTCATCATGGTCCACGGGACACCTGGAGAAGACGGGATCTTGCAAGAGTATTTCGAAAAATTGAACCTCCCTATAACAACAGGTTCTTCATATTCTGTAAGCGGAACCTTCAACAAGTTTGGTACTACAAGTAAGTTGAGAGATGCGGGTTTTAAAGTTGGTGATTCTATCGAAATTGACTCTTTATCAGAGGCAAGCAGTCACAACTATTTGGAAATATCTCAAAAAATCGGATTGCCTTGTTTCGTTAAACCAAACCAAGGTGGATCAAGCCTAGGAATATCAAAAATTTTAAAAGTAGAAGATCTACAAGATGCAGTTCAGTCAGCAATCGACACAGGCTGTCCATCAGTAATTATTGAATCACTCCTCGAGGGTAGAGAGTTTTCAATGGGCGTTATACCAGATAAGGATGGAGATCCCACGGCTATGCCCATTACTGAAATTGTAACAGAAAACGAATTTTTTGACTATGAGGCTAAGTACGAGGGAGCTAGTGATGAAATTACTCCAGCCGATTTAGAAGAGAGATTCGCCGAAAAAATGCAAGAATCAGGGGTTAAAGCATATAAACTCCTAGGCTGTAGAGGGATGGCTAGAATCGATTTTATCCTATGTGAAGACGAACCTGCTATTCTAGAAGTAAACACAGTGCCTGGATTTTCTAAGATGAGTATACTACCTCAACAACTTAAGTGTGCTGGTATTTCAATAAAAGAAATGCTAACGAGGGTTCTAGAACAGGCTTAGCCGCTAACTCTTCCAGGATTTTCTGCTATAAACGCCTTCCAACCACTACCCCCCTTTTTCATGCTTGGAGAGCTAAGTTGGAAATGATGACAGAGAGCAACCGCTAAGCCGTCTGTCGCATCAAGGTGTTTAGGCATTTGGTCGTCAGTGAGCTTTAGTGTTCTTTGAACCATTCCTGCAACCTGTTCTTTAGAAGCAGATCCCGATCCTGTAATTGCCTTTTTAACTTTACGTGGGGCGTATTCTGCTATTTGGACTTCTCTACTCAAAGCAGCAGAAAAAGCCACACCCTGTGCTCGCCCCAATTTCAACATTGATTGTACATTTTTCCCAAAAAAGGGAGCCTCAACCGCCATCACATCAGGTGAGTGAGTCTCAATCAATTGAGAACACTTGTCAAAAATCTTTTTCAACTTTAACGCGTGATCCTTGTACTTAGAAAGATGCAAAGCTCCCATCTCAATCATCTCAACAGATGATTTACCCTTAGTCTTAATTACTCCAAATCCCATTATTGTGGTACCTGGATCAATCCCTAAAATGATAGTCTCTTGCATACCCTACTAAAGTAATAAATCCCGAACTTAGTATCGTGAAACCCACATCCTCTTTTAAACAAAAGTTCCTAGCATCAAAACTATCTGTGATTGGTGCTATATGGATTGCTATTTGGGTTTTCATCGCTGTTTCTGGACCACTTTTACGACCTGACCCCACGCCTTACGCTAATGATCAATTTTTAGAATTCAGCTTAATAGGACCTGGATCAGAAGTAATAAAACCCAATGGTGAAGAATTCACTTACTGGCTAGGTAGCGATAGATATGGTCGTGACTTTCTTAGCCGGCTTATGGCAGGAAGTGCAATAAGTCTTTCAGTAGCAGGAGTGGCTGTACTGATCAGCTTAGTAATAGGTCTTCTTCTAGGAGCTATTGCTGGATATAGAGGTGGAAGAACTGATGCTGTAATAAGTTGGTTTTTACAAGTTGTTTGGACTGTGCCTACTCTATTAATGGTTCTTGCAATAACACTTGCATTTGGCAAAGGATTTTGGCAAGTGTTCCTCGCAATTGGATTAACCATGTGGGTAGAAGTTGCGAGAATAGTAAGGGGCCAGTTTATATCAATGCGTGAACTTGAATTTGTTCAAGCAGCTAGAGCACTTGGAGTTCATGATTTTAGAATCATGTTTGTACACATGTTGCCAAACGCAATAGGACCTATCATTGTCGTTGCAGCAGCAAACTTTGCAGCAGCAATTTTAATTGAGTCTGGCTTGAGTTTCCTAGGCGTTGGTGCACAGATACCCGTTCCATCTTGGGGAAATATCATCAAAGAACACTATCATTTATTGACTAGTGATTTAGCATGGATTGCAATTATTCCAGGAGCGTTAATTGCAAGTCTAGTTCTTGCTTTTACATGGTTAGGTGATGGGTTAAGACAAGCATTCGAAGTAAATCAGTAAATTTGAACGTGGAAACTTTAGGACCAAACCAACAAGACAAGCTCATTTATGTTGCAGGTCACAATGGCATGGTTGGTTCTGCAATAGTTAGAAAACTCCGAAGCCTAGGCCACGAGAATTTCATTCTTAAATCTTCTAATGAGTTGGATTTAAGGAACTCCGCAGCAGTTGAGGAGTTTTTCCAAAATGAAAAACCTGAGATAGTATACTTAGCAGCCGCTAAGGTTGGAGACATTCTAGCAAACATGAGATACCCTGCGGATTTTCTTTTTGACAATCTTGCAATTGCATCTAATGTCATACGTGCATCTCATAAATATGGGGTTGAGAAACTACTCTTCCTAGGAAGTTCTTGTATATACCCCAAACACGCTCAGCAACCCATCTCTGAAAGTGCACTTTTAACAGGCGAATTAGAACCAACAAATGAGCAATATGCACTGGCAAAAATTGCTGGAATTAAAATGTGTGAAGCATATCGAGCACAACACGGATGCAATTTTATTAGTGCAATGCCAACTAATCTATATGGTCCAGGGGATAATTACCATCCTGAAAACTCTCATGTACTCCCATCTTTTATCAGAAGATTTCACGAGGCAAAATCAAAAGGATTTTCTGAGGTGGTTTGTTGGGGATCTGGTGAACCCATGAGGGAGTTTTTACATGTAGACGATCTTGCTGAGGCTTGCGTTTTCTTAATGGACATCTATGATGAAGAGGGTTGGGTAAATATTGGAACCGGTTCTGATTTGAGAATTAAGGATTTGGCAAAATTGGTAGCAGAGGTTGTTGGATACAAAGGAACTATCAAATGGGACACCTCTAAACCTGATGGTACGCCCAGAAAATTACTCAATGTAGGTCTTGTTAATTCTTTAGGATGGAAGGCATCTATTGATTTAAGAAAAGGATTAGAATCTGTATACGATAATTACTTAGAAGAGCAGTAATTTTGCACTCACCCATGAGGCATAGTTTAATCAAGGATATTGGCACACTCTACAAGCTTAGACTTGGATTCTTTGTCGTGATGTCATCAGTATTAGGTTGGTTTATGGGAGTTGAATCTATCGACATTAAAACCCTTCTACTCCTTACAGTTGGAGGCTATCTATTGACTGGGGCTTCTAATGGTTTAAACCAAATCTTTGAAAGGGACAACGACGCCCAAATGCAGAGAACAAAGGATAGACCGATTCCAAGTGGACGTATGTCTGTAAAGCAAGCGTATTTCTGGAGCATACTTGCTGGTGTTATTGGAATTGGGTGCCTTTATCAACTGAATGAAATCGCTGCACTACTCGGGATAATCGCACTGTTTATTTATGCATTTGTGTATACACCTATGAAGTTTAAATCTTCTTTATGTGTTTTCATAGGAGCAATACCTGGAGCTCTTCCTCCTATGATTGGATATGTAGCAGCGACAGATGAGTTTGGGATAGAACCTGGTGTTCTTTTTGCTGTTCAATTTATGTGGCAGTTTCCACACTTTTGGGCAATTGCATGGATGGCTGATGAAGACTACTCCATGGTTGGATATAAAATGCTCCCATATGGAGAGGGTAAATCTGATCGAACAACCCAAACCATTTTAATGTACACTCTCTTCTGTATTCCTGCCAGTATGTTACCATGGGCTATGCCCAACGGCGATCCAATGGTCGGATCAATTGCTTTAATTGTTGCAATTTTGAGTGGACTAGGATTCACTTGGTTTGCATTGAAATTGAAAATTCACAAGACTAATGAGGCGGCTAGAAGTTTGATGTTTGCTAGTTTTGCCTATCTCCCAATAGTTCAAATAACATATGTACTAGACAAAATCTAGATGGAACAAGAAGTAAAAAGATCTACTAAAAAAATGCTCATGTATTTCATCGTATTCTCAATTACGATGCTATTTGGAGGATTTATTAGTGCTTACATTGTAAGTAGTGTTGGGCAGTATTGGGTACACATCACTCCGCCATCATTATTTGTTGCAAGTAACTTAATTGTAATTGGTGCATCAATTACACTTTTACTCGCTAACAAGGCTATAAAATCTGGTGATATTAATAAGACCAAACTGTTTTTAATGATGGCCCTGGGGCTTGGTTTAGGGTTTGCATACACTCAATACAGTGGATGGAAAGTGCTCGAATCTTGGGGAAGCGGATGGAATAATCGTCCAACTGAATTTGGTGTAGCAACTTCTTGGAATAGCATAGAAACACTTTTAGAAGGAAGTGCAGTTTACGGTGAAGATTACGAGATTAAAATAGATGATGAGTCTCTGATTTTTGACACAGAAACCCGTGAATTATACGCACCTAATGATCCTCTTAAAGTTGATCCAATTACACATAAGGTTAAGAAACTAACAAATACTTCTGGTGGATATTTATGGGTATTAATTGTCGTTCATATGTTTCATCTAGCGTTAGGTTTAGTCTATCTACTTGTAAATATTTCTAGAGTACACATGGGCGTAATCAATGCTGAAAATAACGTGCAAATTCACACACTAGGCACCTATTGGCATTTCCTAGGAGGTCTGTGGATTATCCTTTTCTTCATTTTATTCTCTGTTTAGAATCATTCCAAGTTCACAGAGGCTAAGATTCATCTCAGGTGCCTTAAATTTGCACCCGTAAATGGCAATCAAAATTCTATAATGGGCGGACATTCAAACGACAATTTGACTAAGGCAGAACTTTGGGGAGGAGGTCGTTCTCCTTTCGGAGTGACTTACGGAAAAATGATGATGTGGTTTTTCCTTGTATCTGATGCATTGACTTTTAGTGGTTTATTGGTTGCATATGCTTTTTCTAGAAAAGCAAGTGAAAGCGAATGGCCAATTGGTGAGCAGGTGTTTAGATCTCTTCCTGGATTAGAAGGAGAGTACCCTCTTATCTATGTAGCATTAATGACATTCATCCTTATTGTTTCGTCTGTAACAATGGTTTTAGCCGTTGAAGCTGGTCATAGAAATGATAAAAAGGGTGTAATTCGCTGGATGGCTGCCACAATTATTGGTGGTATTTTCTTCCTAGGTTCACAGGCTTGGGAGTGGTCACACTTCATCCATGGATCAGGAGGACATTTCAATCTAGCTACTGAAGTAACTATTACTGACGATCACGGTCATGAGCACGTTCTTGCAGAAGACACGCCTATTTACATGGATCACCATTTTGGAGACCTTGCAATGGCAATGCAGGATGACCCTGATAATGTTGTTGAAGTTGAAGATCACGGACATTTAAAGCTTGTTCAATATGGAGAACACTCTCACGAAGCTGAACTACACAGTCTTACTTTAAATAAGTATGTCTCTGGAGAAACTCATGTTAGCGGCGATGATGCTGTAAAGCTTTGGAACAACAGACGAGAAGGAGCTATGGTATTTGGTGCTAACATGCACGATAATGAGTACGCTATACAGCAATCATATGCTAACTTCTTCTTCTTTATTACAGGATTCCACGGTTTCCACGTATTCTCTGGAGTTGTAATAAATATTATCATATTCTTTATGGCATTAAACGGAGTGTTCGAGCGCCGTAAGCACTATGAAATGGTTGAGAAGACTGGTCTTTACTGGCACTTTGTCGACCTTGTATGGGTATTCGTATTCACATTCTTCTACCTTATCTGATAGCCCTCAAAGAAATTCATCATGGAAAGAGACGATCTAATTGTAAACGATAGTTACGCGTTAAATGCTCACCACAGCGAAGAAGAGGGAGTTAAGATTCGTAAGAAAATTGCCTTTGTAACTGTATTACTAACTCTTATCACTGCTGTAGAGGTAGGAATGGGTATTATTTTCAAGAGAGCTGAAACTTTTACTTGGGAAACTATCAAGTGGACTTTCATCATTATGACTCTTGTTAAGGCTGGATACATCGTTATGGTATTTATGCACCTAGGTGACGAGAGAAAGAATCTTAGAAACACAATTCTAGTACCGTATCTAGTTTTCATTCTTTACCTAATTTTCATCTGCCTAACAGAGGCGTTAGGTCATATAGAAAACTTCTCGGTTCTACATTAAACAGTACCACATGTTAAAGCGAATAGCTTTAATCCTATTACTTACTGCTCTTCCCATTACAGGCATTGTTGTACTTGGGATTCTAGGCACCCATAAGTTTAATACTCTACCATACTTCACTGAATCTGGTCAAGTAGACTCTTTAACATCATCTGCTCATAGAGTTGGTGAATTTGAATTAATCAATCACAAGGGAGAGAGTTATGGTTCAGAGGATCTTAAGGGAAATATTTGGATAGCTGCATTCTTTGCTACTAATGCTGAACACGCTGGAATGACAACAAAGCAACTGCTTTGGCCTAATTTCAGATATAGAGATGTAGAGGGAATCAACATAGTTTGTTTTTCTCTTGATCCTGAATACGACACTCCAGAAATTCTATCTGAATATGTACAAATGAACACTCGTTATAATGGTGTTCAAGACAAGTGGCAGTTCTTAACTGGTGAGAAAACTGAAATTGACAGAATTATTGGTGAAGATTTTTTAATCCAAAGGGATGAGGAGGAGCCAAACAACATCGCGACACTTTGGCTTGTTGATGCTGAGGGATATTTGAGGGGAGTCTATCACGCAGCTTCTGAAAATGCACTAAGAGATGCAACTGAAGATATTGCTTTGTTGAGAAAGCAAATGGATCTAGAAGAGTATAGACTAGAGAAAATCTATGAAGAACTAGATGCAATTAATTCAGACAGGCCTGATCTTCCAATACTTGGTTCGTCTGAACATACTGTGCCACCATTTGCTTTTTGGGGGATTGATAGTGTTGAGGTTACTCACAGGGATGTAGAAGGAAAAATCAAAATTGTAGACTACTTCTTTACCCATTGTCCAACAATTTGTCCTCTTCTCAGCAGTCAGCTTTCGAGAGCACAAAGCATACTTAAAGACAGAGGAGTAACTAAGGACCAGTTGATGATTCTTTCACACAGTGTAGACCCAGAACGCGATACTCCAGAAAGAATGGCTGAATATGCTTCGATGATGAATGCAGATACCGCACAATGGAAATTCCTAACTGGTGATAAAGATGCTCTTTACGAACAGGCAAAGGATGGCTATTTCTTAACTGCACTTGAAAGCGATACGGCAGCTGGCGGATTCTTTCACTCTGACATCTTTGCTTTAATCGACAAGGAGAATAGAATCAGAGGGATGTATGATGGAACTTCTACCTCTGAAGTTGATGAGATGATACTAGATATCCATAAATTGCTATCTGAATGAAAACAAGTAGCATGAATATTTCAGATTCTAAACTTAAAACTATTGTTTGGGGAGTTACTATTTTAATCCCTGTTGTAGTTACCATTTTGGCTTACCTACCTGGTTTGGAGCTTAGCCCTGAGGCAAAGGAGACTATGTATCAACTACCTAAACTCAATGCTCTTATCAACGGAACTGCTTTTGTCACTTTAATTGGAGCTTGGTTTGCGATAAAGAATAAAAATGTTGCTCTACACAAAAGACTTACTTCTATTGCAGTAATTCTAAGTGTTCTTTTTCTACTTAGCTATATCGCTTTCCACTTTACTACAGAGCCAACTCATTATTGCAGAGATGGGGCTATGAAGTACCTCTACTTTTTTGTTTTAATTACTCATATTCTACTTAGCGCCATAATTGTACCTCTTGTGCTATTCACTTATGCTAGAGGATATATGATGCAAGTTGAGCAGCATAGAAAGCTAGCTAAAATCACTTGGCCACTTTGGTTATACGTTACTGCTACTGGTGTTATCGTATACCTAATGATCAGCCCCTGCTACGTGTAATCCAAACCAAATGCCTCGCAAAGGCCTCATATTATTTTTCTCCATCCTAGTAGCTTTTGCTCTATCTATAGATGCATCAGCACAATGTGTAATGTGTAAAGCCGTTGGAGAACAGAGTTCTAAACTTGATGGATTAGGAAGAGGATTAAATGCTGGCATATTGTTTCTCATGTCAATTCCATATGTTCTAATGGTATTGGGTGGGATAATTATTTGGCGAAGATTTAACAAACAAGGGGAAAATTAGAGAAGCAGCAAAACACTCCTATTGGTTAAATTTGTTGTGATTCAGATCCAAATCCTATGAAAACAGCGCGTCTACTTTTTGCTTTAGCTATATCATTTGCATTTACACTTAATGCAATAGCCCAAACCACTTGGTCACTCCAATCGTGTATAGATCACGCTTTTGAGCATAATATTCAGATTAAACAAAGTGAACTAGACGGCACTAGAGCACAAGTCAATACTCT
Source organism: Methanobacteriota archaeon (assembly GCA_002723115.1). Lineage (GTDB taxonomy): Bacteria > Bacteroidota > Bacteroidia > Flavobacteriales_D > Sanyastnellaceae > UBA974. The sequence goes on from PBNL01000019.1 coordinate 18,032, forward strand.
AAGTGCACAAGGAAATTTTCTTCCTTCACTCAACGCTTCAGGATCACACGGTTACAACATCGGAACGACTATTGACCCGTTCACAAATGATTGGGCTACCGATATGACTCAATCGAATAATTTTGGCTTGAGTACTGGCATCCTTTTATTCAATGGCTTTAGAAATCACTTGATCCTTAGCAGAGCAAAACTTGGACAAGAGCTTGCAGCAGCAAATCTAGAATCAACACAGAACGACGTTGCTCTAAGCATTTCAGCAGCGTACTTGAACATCTTATTCCAAGAAGAATTCGTAAAGCTCGCTAAAGTCAATCTCGAAACGTCTCGCCGTCAAGTAGACAGAGTATCGAAACTAGTTGAAGCTGGTGCATCACCAGCAGCAGATCTTCTCGATGTAAAAGCACAAGAAGCGACAGACGCTGCCTCACTAATTAGCAGCGAAAACGCCTTGATGCTTGCTAAACTCAACCTCGTACAAATGCTTCAACTTCCTGGAGACAAGGCATCTGATTTCGAGGTAGAATCTCCAGACATTGGCGAACTAGAGGTATCCCCAATTCCGCTTACTGCAAAAGCAGCAGTATCTCATGCAATGAATTTCTTCCCTCAAATCAGAGCTGCTGAGTTCAGAGTTGAAGATGCAGAACTTGCAAAAGACATTGCAAATACTTCTCGCATACCTCGAATCTCTGGATCTTACAACATTGGTTCAGGTTATTCTGGAAACAGAAGACAAGGTGTGGGTGAACTGATTTATGAACCTTGGATTGTAGGCAGTGATTCTGAAGGTAACAATCTTTACGGAGTAGCTGCTGATGAGAATATGAATTTATTTACTCCCAATGTAGGAGAATACTCAGAATATGAAAGCATCCCATTCTTTGATCAACTTTCAGCAAACGTAAACCAAAGCATTTTCTTCAGCCTAAGCGTGCCAATCTTTAATGGCTTTAGTGTAAAGAACAATGTCGAATTAGCTAGGCTCAATATGATTCAATCTGAGTATGCCATGGAATCAACTAAGCAGGCCCTGAGAACATCTATTGAAAGTGCTTGGGCTGATGCAAAGGCTGCTCAAAACACCCTTGCCGCTCAAGAAGCTGCTCTTACTTCTGCTGAACTTGCTTTTGCAAATACTGAGCTTCGTTTCGAAGCTGGCGCTGTATCTGCTCTTGAATACGCCGATGCTAGAAACAGATTGGATAATGCAAGAATTAATGCGATGAGGACGAGGTATGATTTGGTTTTTAAGTCTAAAATTCTTGATTTCTACCAAGGGAAAGCTATCACTTTATAAGGCCAAATGAGTAAGCGCAAGAAAATACTATTAATAGGAGGTGGAATACTATTTAGCCTATATCTGCTTTCTTCAATTTTTAGTAATGGTACAGAAATTCCCACTGTTAAAACTGCAAAGGCTACAATAAGTGACATCACTGAAAAGGTGAGTGCTTCGGGAAAAATTCAGCCTGAAATGGAAGTCAATATTTCTGCTGAGGTGAGTGGACAACTTATACAGCTTCCGGTGAAAGAAGGTGACCGTGTTCAGGCAGGGGATCTCCTTGCAGAGATAAACCCAGACCTATACATTGCTGCTGTAAACAGAGCCCAAGCTGCCGTTAACACTTCGCGTTCAAATCTCTCATCATCTAAAGCAGCAAAAGCAACTTCAAAAGCTAACTTATTCGTTGCCGAACAGGCATGGACTAGAACCCAAAGCCTATTCTCACAAGGCGTTATATCCCAAGCCGATTACGACCAAAGCGAGGCTGCTTACAAAACAGCCTCAGCCAACCTCACCAGCGCCTCGGAAGGCGTGAAATCCGCAAGTTTCGCCATCCTCAGCGCTGAGGCCTCTCTCCAAGAAGCCCAAGACAACCTCAGCCGCACCAAACTCATAGCACCCCAAGCCGGCATAGTAACGGCCTTAGTCAAGGAAATCGGCGAAAGCGTTCAAGGAAACGGATTCACAGCCGGCGAGATCATAATGAAAATTTCGAACCTCGACTTAATGGAAGTCGACGTAGAAGTAAACGAAAGCGACATTATAAGTGTGTCAATGGGCAACGAAGCTGAAATAGAAGTAGACGCCTACCTCGGTCATACCTTCCGTGGCATAGTAAGCGAAATTGGCAACACCGCTTTAAATGCCAGTTCTAATGGCTTCAACTTAGACCAAGTGACGAACTTCTCGGTCAAAATCCGAATAGACTCAAACAGCTACAATGGCGTTCTCGACTCAGGAGCACCTTTCAGACCTGGGATGAGTGCTACAGTTGACATCCTGACTGAATCAGCATCTGATGTAATGAGTCTTCCAATCCAATGCGTAACTACTAGAAATGATTCATTAGGTGTATTTGTATTGGAAGGTTCGACAGCGGTTTGGACTTCTGTAGAAGTGGGCATTCAGGATAATCAAAACATCGAAATCAAGTCAGGTGTTAATGAAAATGACATTGTTATTTCAGGGCCATATGATATGGTCGCTCGAAAGCTAAATAATGGTGATGTCGTATTGTCTTCTGATCAAGGCAGTAAGTCTGATGAAGACAAAACCATTGGATTCTCCGTTTCAATTAATGGTTAACATTCTTCACCTAGAAACAACAACGTTGAACTGTGGAGTTGCACTTTTCAGTAATGGAAAAGTGATCTCTTCTAAAAGCATTCGCAAAGAAGGCTATTCTCATGCAGAGAACATCATGCCATTCATAGATGAGATTTTTTCCGAAGTATCACTAGGTAAATCAGATTTAGATGCAGTTAGTGTAAGTGGTGGTCCCGGATCATATACTGGATTGAGAATTGGTGTAGCTACAGCAAAGGGCATTTGCCATGCTCTTAACTTGCCTCTAATAGCAGTAGACACTTTGTCTGTTTTGAAAAACCAAGCTTCAGCTCTATATCCAAATGTGGATTCATATGTCAGCATGCTTGATGCGAGAAGAATGGAAGTGTATTCTAGATCGTTTTCAAAGGATTCAACTTCAGAAGTTGAGGCAATTGTAATTAATGAAGAATCAATTTCTAGGTTCGACAACTTAGGAAGTATTTGCTTCATAGGAGATGGAGTAGAAAAGTGTACCGGCATTCTTAATGAAAAAGACCACATATTTCACTCAGCATACCCATGTGCTGAGCATGCAATAGAGTTAGCAGAAACTGCTTTCGATGCATCTGACTTTGTAGATCTCGCTTCTTATGAGCCTTTTTATTTAAAGGCTTTTAAAGCTGGTGTTGCAAAAGATCCTTTTAATCTTAGAGATAAATCAAACAGAATTGCACATTAATGAAGAGCTCTTTTATAAATCTACCATTAGGAATAATGCTAATCTGTTTGCTGTCACAAGCTACTTGTGACAATAGTGTACAAAACATCCCTTACGTGCCTGTAAACTTTGACATCAACCTAAACCTCCCAGCATACAATGATTTGAACTTTGTTTCAAACCACATAACTGTTGCTGGTGGGTCAAAAGGACTCATAATTTACCGATATACTCTAGATGATTTTGTCGTTCTAGATAGACATTCAACATCAGACATACAGCTAGGATGTACTGTTACCGTTGACAATGATGGTCTACTAATTAGCGACGCAAGTGACTGCTCTGAGTCGAAATGGTTAATTATCGACGGATCGGTTTCTCAAGGCCCAGCTATTCTTCCCCTTCACAGGTATAACACAAGCTGGAACCCTCCTATTCTAAGTGTATTTAACTAAGAAGTTTTAGTATCTGTACTCATTAGACTTATAAGGCCCCTCAACAGGCACCCCAATGTAGTCCGCTTGCTCTTGAGAAAGAACTTCAAGTACAACACCAATTTTCTCTAGGTGGAGTCTAGCTACCTTTTCATCAAGATGCTTAGGCAGAGTGTATACTTTGTTCTCGTATTGGTCAGCTCTTTCCCAAAGTTCGATTTGGGCTAAAACTTGGTTAGTGAAAGAGTTAGACATTACGAAACTAGGGTGACCAGTAGCACATCCAAGATTTACAAGTCTTCCCTCAGCAAGAAGAATTACATCAGAACCATTTACAGTGTACTTATCTACCTGTGGTTTGATCTCATCCTTAGTGTCACCATGGTTAGCATTTAACCAAGCAACGTCTATTTCATTATCAAAGTGACCAATGTTACACACAATTGCTTTGTCCTTCATTGCCTCAAAGTGAGCACCTGTAATAATGTCCTTATTACCTGTAGCTGTTACAACAATATCAGCCTCTTTACATGCCTCAAGCATAGACTTCACCTCAAAACCCTCCATTGCAGCCTGTAGCGCACAAATAGGATCAATTTCACTAACGATAACACGACAACCTGCGTTTCGTAGAGATTCAGCAGAACCCTTACCCACGTCACCAAATCCAGCAACAGCAGCAACCTTACCTGCCATCATAGCATCTGTGGCACGACGAATAGCGTCAACTAGTGATTCACGGCAACCGTACTTATTGTCAAATTTTGACTTTGTAACTGAGTCATTGATATTTATCGCAGGCATTTGAAGTGTCCCATTCTTCTCTCTGTCGTGAAGTCTTAGAACGCCTGTTGTAGTTTCTTCAGAAATTCCCTTAACTCCATCAACAAGCTCTGGGTATTTATCTAAAACCATGTTTGTCAAATCTCCTCCATCGTCGAGAATCATATTCAGCGGCTGTCTGTCTTCTCCGAAGAATAAAGTTTGCTCAATACACCAATCGAATTCCTCTTCCGTCATTCCTTTCCAAGCGTATACTGGAATCCCTGCAGCGGCAATTGCTGCAGCAGCGTGATCCTGTGTAGAGAAGATATTACAAGACGACCAAGTAACATCTGCTCCTAGCTCAACCAAGGTTTCGATAAGAACTGCTGTTTGGATTGTCATGTGAAGACATCCTGCAATTCTAGCCCCCTTAAGTGGCTTGCTCGCGCCAAATTCTTTCCGAATTGACATCAAACCAGGCATTTCAGCCTCAGCAAGTATGATTTCTTTTCTTCCCCAATCTGCGAGGCTCATATCCTTAACCTTGAAAGGCAGTACGGAATTTTCAAATGTTGCATTCATGTGGGCAAAAATACAATATCTTAGTCTAAATGGAATTACTTAAATGCCCTTCACCTCCACAACCTTTTAGTTTGGTTATGGCACGTATTCCAGAATCGAATGATACAAAGTTCGATCCCCTTACACTTTCTAAGCATTTCCCTAATAGAAACATCCATTCTCTTAGTCACAAAAGAGTTGTTGAACACCACGCAGTGGTCGCCGCTGTTACTGAACAATTAGGACATAGCAATTGGAACTTAGAACACGAAAATGGGGGGAGACCTTTGCTTTTTGTCAATGGAAAGAAATCTGAAAGTAAAATTTCAATATCACATATGCAATGTCCAGAAAAATCCTCATACGCTGCTTCTGTTCTAGCTAATGTCGATTACAATATTGGAGTTGACATCGTTTACACTAATGATGAAAGGTTAAGTCGTATATCTCAGAGGACGATGAGTGAATCCGAAATTAAAGATGGAAAGCTTGCCGAGGTTTGGGCACTTAAAGAAGCAGTATTTAAGGCATACGGACCAGGTGTGGATTTCAAATCTGATATTTAAGTTGAAACGCCAATTGATTCAGAAAAAGTGAAAGTGAATTTCAGGGGAGAAAATGGCAATTGGCTGGTACACGAGATAAGTTGTGTTACTCTAGCAATGGGCCCATTCAAGTAACTCACCTGTAACTAATTCTTATAAACGCAACAAGGGAACCCATTTGGATTCCCTTGTTTACATAATAAGATTTGCGTTTTTACTAATAAGTGTACTAACGCAGTTAATTAATTCAACTAATTAACGCTCGATACCCTTATGGCGTCTTTCAGAGCTAACACTTAGCTTCTTACGTCCCTTACGGCGACGTGCGTTTAGTACATTACGTCCGTTTGCACTAGACATACGCTTACGGAAGCCGTGCTTGTTACGACGCTTACGTACTGATGGTTGAAATGTCCTTTTCATCTTAATTAGTTATTACCACGTTGAATAGGGACGGCAAAGATAGTGAATTCTTTTTACTATCCCAACACAAAATTAAGCACTAAATTTGCCCCTCATGAAGAAGAACCGATTTAAGCTTTCCGACCTAAAGGGATTTGGTCAAATTGCACCTTATCTAAAGCCTCATAAATGGGGATTCATTTTGGGTATAATTCTATTGAGTTTAAGCGGTGTCCTAACCCTTATGGTAACTAGATTATGGGGTCAATTAGGGGGAGTAGGAGTCCTTGGAGAGTCAGTGAGTTCAAGTGATTCAGCGTCTTCAGGCTTTGAAGCTGAGATTTTGCAAAACTGGAATTTAAACGATCTTGGAACCATTGGTATTGCAATTGCTGCTGTGCTAATAATCCAAGCTGTATTAAGCTTCATCAGGGTGTTTCTATTTGCAGATATGACTGAGAAAATGATGCTTTCTATGCGACGTGATGCATTCGAAGCAATAGTTAGCATGCCCATGGATTTCTACCATGATAATCGAGTAGGAGACCTAAACAGCCGTATTTCAGCCGACATTACGGCTATTCAAGACACTTTTACAACTACTCTAGCAGAATTAATTAGACAATTAATAATCGTGGGTGGTGGTGTAGCTGCATTAGCTTATTTCTCTGTTGAATTGACTTTGTTAATGCTATTTACCCTCCCGGTTGTAATTATCGTTGCAATCTTCTTTGGCAAGTTCATTAAAAGACTTTCAAAGGAAACCCAAGACGAAATTGCAGCCTCAAACGTAATAGTCCAAGAGGTTTTAACTGGCATCGTAAATGTAAAAGCCTTTGCCAACGAGTGGTTTGAACGCAATCGCTACACTGAAAGAGTAAAATCTGTTCGCAGGCTTGCAATGAAGGGAGCTATGGGGCGTGGTGCATTTGCAAGTTTCATAATCCTATTCATTTTTGGTGCAATTACACTGGTTATGTTCAAGGGTGCTGAATTGATGCAGCAGGGTGAGCTTGCTTCTGAGCACTTCTTTACGTTCTTGCTGATGACAGGTCTAGTTGCTGGAAGTATAGGCGGGCTTGCAGCTGAATTTGGTATGGTGCAAAAGGGGCTTGGTGCAGTTGAATCTCTTATGGAGCTATTGAAGGAGCAGAGAGAGTTTAATGACTTTGAGACTGAGGCCAAACCTCTCAACCTAAGCCAAAATTTAGAGTTCAAAGCCGTTGATTTTCACTACGAGCAACGCCCAGACGTTCCAGTTCTTAAAAACTTCAACCTAAGCATCAACGAGGGTGAACAAGTAGCATTAGTGGGCCCATCGGGGGCAGGAAAGTCTACAGTAGCTGCACTTATGCTAAGATTCCAAAACCCCGTCAACGGTGAGATTCGCATTGGAGATGAGAATGTAAAGGAGCTTGATTTAAGGTCTTACAGAAAGGGGTTGGCATATGTTCCACAAGAAGTGATTCTATTTGGTGAGGATATCAGAACGAATATCGCTTATGGCAAAATTGATGCTACTGATGAAGAGGTGAAGGAAGCCGCGCGTCGAGCTTATGCTCTTGAATTCATCGAAGAATTTCCCGATGGGTTTGAAACTCTTGTAGGCGAGAGAGGAATTCAGTTGTCTGGGGGTCAGAGGCAGAGAATTGCAATTGCAAGAGCTATTCTACGAGATCCAGATATTCTAATACTAGATGAAGCAACTAGCGCGTTAGATAGCGTAAGCGAAACTGAAGTTCAGAAAGCTCTTGAAGAATTAATGAAAGGTCGGAGCACACTTGTTATAGCGCATAGATTGAGTACAATTAAAAAGGCTCATAAAATTGCAGTCCTCAGGGAGGGTACTATTGTGGAAGAAGGAACACACGATGAATTGATGGCATTACAGGGCGCTTATTTCAATCAAGTGAAAACTCAAGAAATCACTGCTTAACTTAGTAATCGCATTATGGCCAAAAAAGCACTCATAACAGGAGTAACCGGACAAGACGGTTCTTACTTAGCTGAATTCCTTTTAGCTAAGGGTTATGAGGTTCATGGCATTAAGCGTAGAGCATCTTCATTCAATACTTCTCGAATCGATCACTTGTATCAAGATCCACACGAAGTTGATGTAAAGTTTAAGCTCCACTATGGTGATATGACTGATGCTACGAATTTGATTCGCATTGTTCAAGAGGTTCAACCTGATGAGATTTACAATCTTGCAGCCCAAAGCCACGTAATGGTCAGCTTTGAAACTCCAGAATACACGGCAAACTCAGATTCGCTTGGAACTCTTAGGTTGTTAGAGGCAATTCGAATTTTGGGTTTAGAGAAGAGTTGTAAGTTTTATCAAGCAAGCACGTCGGAATTATTTGGGAAAGTTCAAGAAACACCCCAAAATGAAAACACACCCTTCTATCCTCGTTCACCTTACGGAGTTGCAAAACTATACGCATTTTGGATCGTGAAGAATTACCGTGAATCTTATGGAATCCATGCAAGCAACGGAATATTATTCAATCACGAAAGCCCTGTTAGAGGCGAAACCTTTGTTACTCGCAAAATAACTCGAGCCGCTGCTAGAATTTCTAAGGGGTTAGAATCTACACTCTATCTAGGTAATCTCAATGCTAGACGCGACTGGGGGCACGCTAAGGATTTTGTAGAGGGAATGTGGTTGATGTTGCAGCAAGAGGAAGCTGATGACTATGTTTTGGCTACAGGTACACAAGCGACAGTGAGGGAATTTACAGAGCTTGCTTTTGCAGAGGCAGGAATTGCACTTCGATGGAAAGGTGAAGGCTCTGATGAAAAAGGGGTGTGTGTAGAAACTGGGAAAACGATAGTTGAAATTGACCCACGGTACTACAGACCAGCAGAAGTAGACACCTTAGTTGGAGATGCATCGAAAGCAGAAAAAACACTAGGGTGGAAAGCCCAAACCACATGGCAAGACCTTTGCCGTGAGATGGTCGCCTCAGATCTAAAGCAACTTAATTAATAGGCGCTCTCAACGCACCAATCAATCTCTGTACTTCCATGAACGAAGCCCTCCATGCTTGGAGTGCTTGAAGTTCTTGTAAGCGTGCACCCTGATATGCAACTTCAAGTGCTCTATAGTCAAGAGAGCCTACAACACCGTCAGAATAACCACTTTCAGAAATTTCAAGTGCAACCCTAGCATTATCAGATGCCTTTGAGCTTAGAGCATAAACTGAAGAATTAATGTTGTATCTGTCGAAAGCGTCTGCCACAAGTTTTTGGGCTTCAGAAAGCTGCTCCTCTACTCCAAGTTGAGCAATTTCCTGATTAATTCTAGCCTCTGCAATTGCTCTTCTAGTAGCACCTCCATTGAAAATATTAAAATTCAATGACAGTGTTATGGCTTGGTTTGTACTTCCACTACTCAAAGTGCCTTCATCTGTAGAGAAGTAGTTCTGTGTATCTACGTTGGTGTTTCGCAAACTTATAACTGGGTATAATTTAGAAGTAGCCATCTTAACACCTTGCACGCTTATGTCCTTATTCAAGTTGGCATTTCTAACTAATAAGTTGTCTTGCTTTACTCTAGACTGAAGAATATGAAGATCATTAATTGCTGGAGGGGAATTAAGAACTGAAACCAAATTCCATTCTGCACTTTCCTCCTCTCCCATGAGTCTATTTAAATTTCTCATAGATGTCTTTACTGCAACCCTTTGCAATAGAAAAGCTGTACTATCTGTGATTATAGCATTCTCAAACTGTAGTTTGTCAAATGTCCCCGCTACACCATATTGTTCAGACCAAATTATTTCCTGCAACCTCGTTCTACTTAAGTCCATAGATTCTGACAGGACTTCAAGTAATTCGATTTGGACTAACGTATTGTGATAAGCAAAATCAACTGCTTCAACTGTCTGCTCAATCATAAATTCCACCTGATTGTCAGATTGAGATGAAAGAAGTTCAAGGCTAGACTTTGCTGCATACATCCCCATACCGTCGAATAAAGTCCAGTTGAAATTGAGTCCTGTATTTATTCCCTTGGCCGTGAAATTTGTTCTCATTTGTTCGACTACAGTATAGTCCTCAGACATGTCGATTTCAGATTTACTTACATCAACCCCAAATCCAATTTGAGGAGATGCGCCAGTATTAGCCCAATGATCATTCAAATGAGCGATGTCAGAATTCAGCTTTGCAACCTTTATCCCGTAGTTGTTCTTTAAAGCCTTCCCAATTGCATTTTCTAGGCTTAAGTCTTGTGCTTGTGCTGTTGCTCCAATTAATAGCAGAATTCCGATGATCGCCTTTGGTTTGGCCGTTTTCATCTCCTCCTTCATTCTAGAGATAATTGTCAATTCTCTAACAGCTGGTTCTGCGTTGTAATCATCTAACCAAATCCCTTTGGAAATAAACATCCATGACCTGTGTAATGGAGAAATGAATTTTAAATATATCGGGAGTAGAATTAAAATAATTACTGTTACAAATAGAAGCCCAAACGCCACAGAAATTGCCATTGGAATCAAGAATTGAGCCTGGAAACTCTTGTTGAGCATAAGTGGCGCAAGACCTGCAACAGTTGTTACAGATGTTAGAATAATGGGTCTGAATCTGTTCATCCCAGCCTTCCAAATACTTTCATCAATACTAAATCCATTTCTCAAGTAAGCATTGTAAGCAGCAACAAAAACTAACGCATCATTTACAAGAATTCCAATCAATGCTATCATACCTAGAACTGAGAACAGGCTTATTTGAGCATCGAGTAAACAGTGACCTATGCTGATTCCAACCAAGCCAAACGGAATCAAACCAAACACTGCAGTTGCTTGAAGTGGTGATCTGAATGTGAGAACAATTACAAGGAACATCAAAGCAAAAATGAGCGGCATAACCCTTGCGATTGAGTTTTGGGATTTCTCTACTTCTCTGTTTTGTCCTTCAAAGCTCGCTGTGATGCTAGGATATTTAGCTAGAATTGGCGGTAGTATGTCGTTCTTTATTGCCTCATCAATATCTGTTGCACTTGCATGAGGCCCGCTTAGGTCGGCGCTTATTTCTACTTGTCTCTTTCCGTAGATTCTATTAATTGCTGTTAACCCTCTTTCAATTTCAATTGTACAAACTTCAGTGAAAGGTATTTCTTGTCCTTTCATAGTTCTCAATTTGAAATTTTCAATTGAACCTATTGACGCCCTGTCTCTTTCATCAAGTCTAACCCAAACCCTGACTTCATCCCGTCCCCTTTGTAATCTTTGGACTTCAACACCATAGAAAGCTTGGCGGATTTGGTTTATTAATTCACCCTTGGTAAATCCCAATTGATATGCTCTTGGCTTAAGCTTGATACTAATTTCCTTAACCCCTTCTTGGTTGCTGTCAGTAACATCCATTACATCCTCTCTAAGGCTTAATTCTGTTTTGAGTTCCTCAGTAGCAAGACGCATTGTCTCGATATCGTTACCTAAAAGTGAAACAGAAATGGGACGACCAAATGGCGAAAATGCACCAAAGGTGATATTGTCTGCGCCATAAACCACTCCAACTTTTTCTCTTATTCTTGAACTTATGTCAGTGCTCTGAAGAAGCCTGTTTTCTCCATCTAATAATTGAATGTTTAATGCTGCAATGTGAGATGCTGGTCCAACACTTTTGTCTATTGCAACAATCGTTTCAAGTGTATCAGTTCTTTGAGCAGTAAATTCCTTATTCACCTCCCAGACAACTTCTTCTATTCGGTCGATTTGGACTTTAGTGATTTCAACCTTTGTCCCCGCTTTCATAGCTAGATTAACTGAAATAACATCACCCTCGATAAATGGGAAAAAGGTGGTTCGAACAAATCCGCCTCCAATTAGCCCTGGTACAGTAATTAAGAAAATTGCAACAATTACAGAGAAGCTTATCCATGGTTGCTTAATCGCATATAATAGAGCTGGCTTATAGAACCTATCTCTAATACCATTTAAGAATGCTGTCATTTTTAGCTCTACTAAAGTGGGCTTAACCTCCTTTTTTAGAGCCTTCGAATTGCCTACGTGCGCAGGTAAAATAAACGCGCCTTCTATAAGAGAAAAGACTAGAGTGAAGATGATCACTGTAGCCATATTTCTAAAGAAATCACCTAGAGTACCTTCTATGAAGTAGAAAGATGAAAATGCTATTACTGTTGTAATAATCGCAGAAAACACAGCTGGTAAAACCTCTAGTGTTCCTTCAATAGTTGCTTCTAAACGTGGACTACCGTTTTCGTATTTGCCATAAATGTTTTCCGCTATGACAATTCCGTCATCGACCAATATTCCAATTACTAGGATCATACCAAACAGTGAAATCACATTAATTGTAACTCCAGCCATTCCAGCAAAGATGAACATTCCTGCAAATGACACAGGTATTGCAAGTGCTACCCAAAATGCTAGTCTCACATTTAAAAACAGAGCAAGAAACAGCATAACTAGGATGAATCCTATTACACCGTTGTTAACTAAAAGATCTATTCTTTGGTTTAAAACAATAGACATGTCAACTACAACATCAAGATGAAGCCCACTATTCTTTTTATTAAAAGCATCCATGTAGGCATATGCCTTGCGAACAACATCGAGAATTGATTCAGATGGTAGATTGTTCACAGTAATTGCTACTGCAGGCTTTCCATTAAACCAATTCCTAGATGGGTCTGTTTCAACCCATTTTTCATGAACATCTGCTATCTCTCCAAGCCTGATGATTCTTCCATCAGGATCTGCCACTACAATTATGTCTCTTAATTCTGTTGCAGTGTATTCTTTATACCTACCACGAATAATAAACTCTTCATCAGAGGTCAAAATCTTACCCCCTGTTGCTTCCATATTTGAAGCTCTTACAACTGATGCTATTTGGTCTAGGGTTAATCCTATCTCACTTAGTTTATCCTCCCTTACAGCTATTTCAATTTCTTCTTCAGGGAATCCTGAGAGACTTACTTGGCTTACTCCTTCTAGTTGTCTTAAGTCAGATTCTATCTGTCTTGCTGCCCTTTTTAATTCTCTTAAATCCTCAACACCTGTTAAAGCAAGAATTAAAGCAGTATTATCCATACCCTCCTCAAAATCCTGTTTGAAGATTATTGGGGGTTCCATCCCTACTGGAAAGGAAGGAATTTTATCTACGGCATTTTTTACATTCTGAAGTACTTCATCTGTCTTGTTAAAGTCTTTAACTACGATTTTAACTGAAGCAGCATTTTCAGTACTTGTCGAAGTGACCAAATCAATGTCTGCTATACCCTGAAGATTCTCTTCGATTTTAGCAACTACTCCTGTTTCAATTTCTTCAGGAGATGCACCAGGATACACCACCTGAATATTTATGTATTTGGACTTTACAATTGGAAAGAAACTAGATTTCATACTCGACATGCCGACTAATCCAGCCACGAGAATTCCAATCATGATCAAATCCCCAACAATGTGGTGTTGAACGAAGAATTTTATAACATTCCTCATGTATTTCTATTTTGAAGAAGGGTTAACCTTCATTCCTTCAAAGGCATCACTCAACTGATCAGTCATTACTACAGTTCCATCTTCTAATCCTTGAACTAAAGCCGTTTCAAAAGATTTAAAAACAACCTCAACATTTGAGTGAACTAATTGATCATTTTCAACAGCATACAACTTTCCATTATCAATTAATCCAGCATTTAACTCAAAGCAATTATCTATTCCCTTTGCAATTAATGATCCCGATAAATACATTCCATCTCTAAGAACAAATTCGTCAGATTTTGAAGAAAGTTTAAAGTATACAGTTGCTGACTGAGTGGTTGGATTTACACTTGAAGAAATTCTATCTAGTTTACCTATAGCAACAATTTGATCGCCTGACATAAACTCTACTCTATCTCCAATTTTAATAAAACCCAAATATTTTGAGTTTAATGAAGATTTGATTTCAAATTGACTGGTGCCTACAAACACACCTATAGGCTGCCCTCCAATTACTAAAGACCCAGGTTTAACTAAAGCGGTTGAGACAAATCCATCAAACGGTGCCGTAATAGAAAATTTACTTAGTCGTTCTTCAGAAGATTTAATGCTGTGGTAGCTAGCATCGATTCCTCTATTTATGATGTAGAATCTTTCTCTATCAGAATTTGGTTCTGGCAGTATAGGCAATGCCTCGTCAATTTCGATACTATTTACGTAAGATTCCCAAACATTAATTCTATCTGGAAAATCTATTTTAATTGTAGATAGAATTCCACTTGTTAGCTGAAGAAACTGTGCTCTTGCACTCCTAAGTGAAGACCTTGCTTCGCTATCATCTAAGCTTAAAATGGTTTCTCCTCTTATATATTTTACTCCCTCTCTGAATTCCTTTCCTCCTAAACTTAATACTCCATTTACTTCTGCAATTAAGTCAACTCTCTGCCACGCTTCAACTTTCCCCTCAACTGGAATTCTTGGTTCATTAAGTTGATTTTTTACCACAACAGTATGCACAGGCCAAGGGTTGGATTCAGGAAGCACTACACTTGGTGGCTCCTTCATTCCAATGAGGCCATTCATAATGAATACAGCAACCATCATAATTGCTAACCCAGCAACTATACGAATGGCCTTTTGTTTAAGTGGACTCATATTAGAATGTATCAAGGTCAATAGGTCTCATAACTCCGAACCACTTTAGAACTTTCTGCCCAATGCCTGGTACATCTACATGTATGATGTAAACACCGCCTGCAATAGGTACGTTCTTGTGGTTCTTTAAATCCCAATCTAAAGAAGTAGATGGATCGTTTGTCCTATTATATTGTCTTATTAAAGTTCCATTTAAAGTGTATATACTTACTGTACACACCATAGGTAAATTAGTAATTTTCACCCTGTTATCAAGCCTACTAGTCTCGTACTTACTGTATGCATAGTACGGGTTAGGTACTACGTTAATCATATCAAGCACACTAGTTAAAGTAGATTCAACATTTAAATCCGTAGCCACATTCTTAGTAGAGAATGTGTACAATGGATTCCAGTTGTTTTCAGCATCTTCAACGTTGTCTACATCCAGCTGTGAAGGCGAGTACTTATCGTATGCCTTAGCTACACGCAATCTGATTCTAGCATCATTATCATTTGGAATAAGACCTGCCTCTACACTATCCATAGGGAAGTCCTTATTAGATAGAGTAGAACCAACCCAAGTACACGCTCTAAATACACGTCTAATATTAGTCGTAGACGGGCTCTCTTCTAGATTTTCATACAAGTAATTACCACCGTCGTAAGCAGGCATACGGTTTTCCGATCCCTCTTCGAACTGAGAGTTTTTAAAGATGTAGATCCAGTGTTGACCTCCGGCGTACACACCGTTTTGTCCACCGCCTAAACCACCGCTGTAGATTCTGTCAGACGGATTAAACAACATGTCCTTACCGTTATCAGCTCCAAGCCAAGAGTCCTCTCCAAATGCCATATTGAGTCTCTCGCCTGTACCTACGTCAATAGCGTATCCAGGGAACCAACCCATACCTACAGGCTGATCACCGCTAGGGTTTGCTTCTGAAGCTAGATAGCCAGCATCTCCTACGCTTCTTCCCTTTTTGTCAACAGATGGATGGCGACGCAATCCCATCTTAGAAGGACTGCCCGTATCCCAATTGTTCTGAGCAAGAGCTTCTACAGGTTGCATTTCTAAAACAGGACAACGAGTCCATAGTTCTGTATTATCTGTTAAAACGATATCAACGTTATTCAATCCCTGAATTCCAGAGAACGGTCCAAGGCTACCTTCAAGAGACTTGATAGTAGGAGCTACAGTTGGAAACATAATTGTCTCATCTGGAGCTAGTGGGTTAGGCGCTACCTCATCAGTGAAACTAACAAGACAGTACGGAGCCCATGTGCCACCTAATACACCCTCGTAAACCTCGTCTTCATCGAGAGGGTTACCAGCGTTGATGTCGTTAAATAAAACTTCATACTCTGATTCTGCATCACCCTCTTGGGTTCCGGCACGTATCCAATTCAACTGGTCGAAACCTTCAGAATCAGGAATACCCAATAGCCAAGGCTCATCAGAAATTTCGAATTCTATAGAAGATTCTAGAGGAACTGTGAAGTTACCGTTGTTAGGGTACTGGTATTGGTGTAGAGTGATACTCAATCCCCAGTCCAAAAGAAGTTGCTCATTGAGAACATTGATTGCCTTAGTAGAAGTAACAATGTTCTTTGTAGGGTCTTCACCAGCATCAATCGCAGTTCTGTTTGTTAGAGTCCAGTACACCTCATCTGCATCTTCAATATTTGAGTCAGATTCGTTTACGACTAGTTCGAATTCTGCGTCAGGAACGCGAAGTGGATCGACAACTCTGATGTTTACTGGAGATCCGTGAGAAGCGTATACTAACTCATCAATACGTCCTGATGAACTTTCTAGAATTGCTGATTCACTCTCAGAAGAAATGTCGACAACATTCTGGCCATTACCTCTTCCCTCAAGACGAGTAACTACAACACCATCGCCGTAGTTGGCGTTTTGGTTGGTTCCGAACTCTTCAGGGGAAGGTGCGTGAGGAATACCTGAGTAAACCCTAAGTGATCCTATAGCACCTTTACGAGATGCTTTGTATTGCACATCCTGTCCTGTACCTGTTATAGGATTATAATCTTGGTAATTATTGTATCCATAAGCTAGAGCCATGAAGTAGTAGGTACGGTGGTTGACTAACCTGTTATCACCTTGAGCAAAGGCGTCAGTAGTAATTCTAAAGCTGTGTTGAACACCTTCATTCTCACCATTGACCATTAGGTATGGTACAGAGGCTTCCATTTCCTCACTGTATTCATAGTTTATGACTTGATCAACGTCATTAAACTTATCACATTGAAAAATCAAACGAGCTTTCTCAATATCATCAAGTTCAGTAGGAGAAACTGTTTCGTCAAATAATTGATAAATCTGATATCCTTCAAAAAGGTAAGATCTTTCTATATCGGTAAGTTCTGTGCCGTCTTCAAATTCCTTAGGAATAGAAGGGTCTATTGCTTGGAAATTTTCTTGGAAGTTATTTGATAACGGGCTGTCATTTGTTAAGTAAAGAATCAGTTCGTTTTCAAGTTCCTGTATAGTAACATCAGGAGCATCTGGCCCACTTACAATCTCAAAGCAGTTGTCAAATAAGCTTTGGGCTTTATCGTCGGCTAACCTTAACATTTGAACTGACTCAAATGGCTCACCACCTGTTGCTCTTGCATATACCATTCCAACGGTGATATTATTGTAATCACCCGGTTCAAGAGTAAAAGGACCTGCAGATTGAAGGAATAATCTATCACCTGGTGGATTGCCTACTTGGAATTCTGACCAATCATCAACATTAACACCCTGTGTGCCCCACCTATATGGATCAGTATCTCCGGGGAACATGTAATCAGCCGGTATATCCAAATTGGTTCCAGTAGCAGCACTGATTCCATCGCCACCATATGCCATTCTTTGGCCATTCTTCCAATACCCCTTCATGTAATTGTAATAGTGAAGAGCCTGTGTTGGTTGTCCATTATCACCGTAGTTCCAGTTGTAGTATAGGAACTTTCTCATACCATATCTCTCATTATCTACAACACCATCTCCGTAACCAATACCAATACCATCATAAGGAATACCCAGTGAATCTATGGCGTCAGTAAACACTTCTGTTAATGGATTGTCTAATCCGTCAGCATCCTGATAAGGTCCTTCAAAGAAGTCTACTCCCATAGCTGGTGGGTGGTTACCATATCCTAATGAAAAAGATGTTGGCTCGTCAAATGCGTCGCCGTTGTATGAATAGCCTAATCCCCTTTGAACATCACAACCAACATAATCATCAACGTGACCACCAAGATCTGAATCAACCCACTGAGCAAAGTATGTATCAGTTAGTGTTTGCGTTCCCTGGTTTATCAATACATAATTGTAGAACGTCATATTGTTCACCTCATCGTTCGTTGCAAAAGCAAACGCTTGAGCTCGGATTTCCATACCGATAGGCTCGCCCTGAGATTCAGAGTGAACGTTTCCTTTATCGTTGAAAATCCAATAGAAGTTTTGGTCTCCATATAATGGAACTATATCTTCTCTTCTTCTTTCAGAACAATCAATTTCCTGAAGAAAATCATACCAAGGGTAATCACCTTGATTTGGGTTGTAGATGTCATCTCCATTATAATCCTTAAATGGCGCTAAAAACTCGTCTTGATTTAATAAAATATTACCATGAGCAGGGTAATCATTGAAATAAGGAGGCATTACATAACCATCTGGGAATTCTTCCTCAACCGTTTCATTTGCTACAGCATCAAAATACTGTCTATGACGCTTTGCATCTGATCTATAAGTAATTGTAAAGTGATCATAGTCTTGGCATGTCTCTTCATCAACTTCTGCTTCTCCAGTATTAGTTAAAGGACCAGGCCAAAAGTCATTACCAGACCATCTGTACTTAACAGCTGCCAACTTTAATTGTTGGTCAGGCGATATCCCTCCTAGCCATAATGCTCCTCCATAACAAACACTAACTCCAAGCTCTTTTGGCACGTAGTGAGCTCCCTTATTTATTGCTCTATCATACCAAAGTGTTCCACCATTTTCTATTAGTGCTTGCACATTATTCCACTCCAAATCTCTTAACGCAGTAGCTGGAGCACATGCTGAAGCACGTTGTTGGGCTTGAACTACATCGTTATTTACAGGAACTAAAATGCCTTTTCGCATCTCCATTTCCTGGGCGTAAACTCCAGAAAACAAAGACAATACAAACAGAAAAGAAAGAAAGTGGCTGCGTCTATACATTGCTTATGACTTGAACCACCGAATATAACGATGAATTACACTACTTTCAGAACTTTTAGAGGGTCAGTATAAATGATAATTCCATCAACTTTTGCTCCCTCTATTTCAGACAAAATCTCACAATAGGAAGCTACCTGTTTTTTGTGTTTTTCCACCCCTTTAACAGAACTCTTGTAATCTATCACCGTCCATTTTTCATCAGATTTCACAATCCTATCGGGTCTAACAATTTTACCATCTGATGTAATGAAACTTTGTTCCGTTTCAACGTGTAAGTTTTTAGAAAAATATTTGTTGCAATCCTCTGATTGCAACACAGCCTCTACCCTTTCTATGATTTTTATTTTATCACTTGAGCTAATTGTCATTCCACTTTCAAACGACTTCTTTTGCTGACCCCAATCCTCAATTGTTTGGATTGATTCAAGCAACCTATGCACCTCAGTTCCAATTTGCATGGGTGATAAATCTTCTGGTTGAGTTTGGCCTTCTTCACTTTCTGAGACTACAACTAATTGATTTATTGATTCTCCTGTTTTTAACTCATTTGGATTTTGGGTTGATAAAGCAATCGCTTGTTCAACTGGCTGCTTAGGGCTAAATGCCTTAGTTTGATTCCCTGGAACAACTTCTGAGTTGTACACTTTTTCTAAAGACCAAACCACAAGCTGAGACATGTTCTTTGGCTCGTCGAATTCTCTTTTTTCGAGTTCCAGTATTATATCTAACCTCTCAACAGGTCTAGTAAAAGCAACATATGTAACATTAATATCATCGAGGAGAACTCTATTGAGTTCATCCTGACGTTGGGGTTCTAAAATTGTATCCTTCATATCACCATCCTCCATCATTGCGGCTTCAATGGGCATATCCATTCCCATGCTTAAATCAACAGGCACAACACCTGAGAATCCAGTGAAATTTCTTGCCGACACTAAAGAGATTACAATTTTGAACGCCAAACCCTTAGCCTTGTGTACCGTCATGATTTGGACTGCGTCATCAGATTTTCCTGTAACGATACTGGTGTCCTTACCCTTCAAATCCCAAACCTTCAAAAAACCATGTATTCCGCTTTCATCAACACTACTCACACTTCTAGCGAGTTCCATCATTCCCTCTGCATATGCAGGGTAATTTCTAGTCAACCCCATTGCTTCACAGGCGTGTCCAACGAAACTTGCTAGTGGACCTGTTGTTCTGTTTTGGATTTTCAAATCGGGAAATACTTCCTCAAGCATTTCATAAGTATTGAATCGTCCATACTCTCCCTTAGATCCATCAGTTTTTTCATACTCAATTAACTCGACAAAGTCCTCCAACAACTTAGCCTCATCTAATCCTTGCATTGCACAAGCGCATTGAAGCATTATTGCACTTTGTCTGTAATCCATTGGCCTCAACAACCACCGCATTAAAGCGACAATTGCAATTGGACCTGGATGCCTGCCTAATTGTAAGCTCTCTTCAGTTTGAGGTTTAATACCATTTGACAATAGATCCTGAGCAAGATTTGAACCTGTTTCATTATCCCTTACTAAGATTGTAATCTCACCCGGTGAATATCCTTCACTCAAATGATGTTGGATTCGCCGAACGATCTTTTCAGTATAAACACCGCGCCTATCTTTTTTGTTTTTCTCAATTGCAAAGTCCAAATAACCCCCGCCATTAAATTTCTTTTTGGGGGTTTGACGAAGGCCCTCATACACCTTTTGTAAATCAGGCGATATGAATTTTGCCATCTGTTCGAACAGATTATTGTTCCACTCAACAATTTCTCTCCCTGTTCTGTAATTGTTATCGAGCGAGTCTTCGAATTTCTCTCTATCGAATGTTCTTTCAGCATCCTTAACTGCCAAACCTAATTTCCCAGGTTGCAGTTTGGGTAAGTCCATCAGCTGTTTATAATCACCATTTCTAAATCTATAAATAGCTTGCTTGCCATCTCCTACAACTAGAGTCTTGTGACCTTGGCTTATAGCATGATCGTAAAGCACTACAAGATTATGCCATTGAGTAACGGATGTGTCTTGAAACTCATCCATGAATATATGATTGTATCTAGCACCTAGTCTTTCATAAATAAATGGAGCTTGGTTATTTGTGACTATATCTGAAATCCTCTCATGCATAGCGTGAAAGGTTCTGATGTTGTTGTCAGCCTGAACCTTTTCAATTTCTTGATGAAGTGCCGCAAGCGTACCCATCAAAGCAATTCTTTTATTTAATTTTTTAGCAACGAGGTATCGTTTACCCTCCGGAGTAGAGGGACGAAGAAGCTGTAAATTTTCGTAGACAGACAGAATGTCCTGGTGAAGATTTTCAGCATTTTTCTTATAAATTTCATCTACCCCCTTCTTAAGCATTGATCTAGGGTCTTCAACGATTTTGCAAAAAGTAGTTGTAGGGTCAGCTATTTTCACATAGCGTAAATCGTTAAGGATTTTCTTAATAGATCCTCTCGAAGGAAAACAATCATCTGGAATTCCTGAATTATTAATTTTATCAATAGCCTCATCTACCAATGAGTAAAAATGATCTTCAGTCTTTTTTGTTTCAGAGCGTAATTCCTCGCTGATTTTTTTGAATTCTACTGGACTGATTTTTGAAAGAACCTCAATAACTCCTTTCATCTTTTCCTGAAGTAGAGTTCTACCTAACTTGGTAAGGGGATTCCGGACTCCAGAATCCTGATCATCGTCAACTTTACTCAGTGCAAAGCTCTGTAGCAAATTAGTCAGATCCTTATTGCCAGGTTCACCCAATTTCTCTAAAAGCTGAGAAACAGCTTCCTCTAAAACTTTATTAGAATCAACCTCTATCCTATAGTCTTGCTCTAATGCCAAATCCCTTGCAAAACTCTTCACTAGTTTGTTTACGAATTTGTCAATAGTCATGACACTAATGTCACTGTACCTATGAAGCATTTCCTTGTGAAGTAGTGATGCTCTAGATTTTAAGTCTTTTGAATTTAGCCCAAGCTCTTTACAAAGCTTTTGCTCTTTGTCACTTTTGCCTGCTATCAACTTCTCTAAATCCTCAAGAATTCTTGACTTCATTTCAGCTGCTGCCTTATTTGTAAAAGTCAATGCAAGTATTCGTCTAAAGGATTTGGGATCGTCATATCTCAAGGCGCATTCCAAATACATGAGAACAAGCCTATAGGTCTTTCCTGAACCAGCCGAAGCTCTAAGTATGACAAAATTTCCTTCCTTGTGAGACATAGTAAGTTGGGCTATCTTTCGTAATGCAACTTAAACGCAAAATAGACGTCTACGTTATATGAATCGCATCTCATTCAAAAAGTTTTTTCCAATTTGCCTATCATTCTTTTTAATGGTGGGACTAACTTCTTGCTGGAAAAACAAGGATGCAGCCCAAATAGACCTCAACATCTCGCTTTTGTGGAATGGTCAAGAAGTCTCAATTACTGATACTGTCACTTACCAAGGATCAATGCCATTAAGGCTTGAAAAATTCAAAACATACATCGACAACATCAGTATTAGAGATACAGATGGAAATTGGATTAGTTCAGGGTCGATCGATCTTATCGAGTTTATGCCCAGCAACGAAGTGACAGTTGCTGAATTTGCAGCAACAGAAATGAGGCGAGGCTTAGAGATAGATGCATTAAAGTTTGGCATAGGTGTCCCATCAGAGATAAATTTTATGGATAATGCGCCTATAAATTTTGACAATGATCACCCACTTGGTGTGATAGGAGGAGCAGGCATGTATTGGACCTGGGAAACTGGTTACATTTTTTCAAAATTTGAAGGAAAGATTGCTCTTGCTGAGGGTGAAGATTTCACTATACCATTTGCTTTTCACACAGGGTTAGACGAATTGTATAGAGAGGTTGTTTTTGAATTAAATAGCAGTGTAGTTATTGCAGCAGAGGAGCAACATTCATTTGACATCACTCTTGATTTAGCCCAAACCATCTCTTCAACAGATGACGAATTAGACCTAATAAATAATGGAATAACTCACACGCTAAACAATTTAGAATTAGCCGAGAGGTATGTAAACCTTTTAGAAGATGCTTGGGAAATTGACCAATAAAATCAATACGGCTATTATTCTGGCATTGTTGTTTATTCCAGGATGTGACTGTTGCAAAGAACCACCCTTTGAAGCAACTCCCTATGAATTAGAAATTCCCTCTTTATTTCCTCCCATGGATATCCCTGCTGACAACCCAATGACTGTCGAAGGGGTGGAATTAGGTAGGCATCTGTTCTGGGAAAAGGGGCTTAGTCTTGACTACACTATTTCTTGTGGAAGCTGCCATGCTCCTGATGCAAGTTTCTCCGATCCTGATCAATTTAGCGATGGTGTAAACGGAGCTATTGGTACGAGGAACGCAAGTGCAATCATTAATCTTGGATGGTCTAATACTTTCTTTTGGGATGGTCGTGCCTTGACTCTTGAGGATCAAGTTAGAGATCCTGTAGAACACCCACTTGAAATGAATGTAGCATGGGAAGTTGTAGAGGATAGATTACAAAATGACGACTTTAGTGTAGACTACCCTCAGATGTTTTGGGATGCATTTGGAGAGGAGGTGATAACTGAGGATTTAGCTGTTAAAGCAATTGCTCAATTCATGAGAACCATGATTTCTTCTGACAGCAAGTTTGATCGATTTAAAAGAGGTGAGACATCTCTAACAGATATTGAAAGCATGGGGTATCAGTTATTTTTGAGAGAAGGAGGTGATCCAGAGAATGTTCCTGGAGGAGAATTTGGCGCAGATTGTTTTCACTGTCACGGCGAAGCCGGTTTGCAATTTTCAGATTATCTATTTCACAATAACGGGTTAGATGCAAGCTTTGAAAATGATCCCGGTAGGTTTGATGTGACTGGATGGCCTCTTGATTCTGGGTTATTCAAGACCCCAACTCTAAGAAACGTTGCATTAAGCGCACCGTTTATGCACGACGGAAGATTTGAAACATTAGAAGAGGTAATCGAGCATTACAACAGCGGAGGAGTTCCTTCTTCAACTATTGACACCTTTATGAAGTACACCACTGGAGGTCTTCAATTAGCTCCAGTTCAGAAAGAAGCCTTAATAGCTTTCCTTCACACACTAACTGATACTACATTCACAAACAATCCTGATTTTCAGGACCCGTTCTAGGGAATAACTAACTAACGGATCTGATTAACCTCAGGCTCAAGGACTATCCCAAACCTCTCTTTAACACTTGCTATTATCTCCTCAGCAAGAGACCAAATTTCAGATCCAGTAGCACCTCCTTTATTAACCAAAACAAGTGCCTGCTTATCGTGTACTCCATGAGATCCTCTGTCATGTCCCTTCCAGCCTGTTTGGTCTATCAACCAGCCTGCAGCAAGTTTCACCCTACCATCTGATTGAGGGTATGACGGCATTCCTTCAACAGAAATTTTCACAAACACATCGTGTGACACAACTGGATTTTTAAAAAATGATCCAGCATTTCCAAGAACTTCAGGGTCCGGCAACTTTGACTGTCTAATTCTAATAACTGCGTCACTTACATTCTTATGAGTGCGGTCTTCATGAGGTATATCCTTAAGCTCCTCTTCGATAGCACCATAACTCATTTTAAGTTCAGATTGTCTATCCAGTTTATAAGACACTCTAACTATAGCCCATTTCCCCTTTTCGCGACCCTTGAAAACTGACTCTCTATAACCTAGCTCACATTCTTCTACAGTAAATCTCTTCAATTCTCTAGTAGCCAAATTTATTGCCTCAACATAATTGAGGACGTCGATGATTTCAACACCATAAGCTCCGATATTCTGCATGGGACTTGCACCAACACAGCCTGGGATAAGGCTTAGATTTTCTATACCCCCCCAACCTTGGTCTATGGTGTGAATAACGAATTCATGCCAGTTTTCTCCAGCTCCAACCACGACTTCGATGAATCTTCCATCGTCGTTAATTATCTCAATGCCCTTATGTGAGATTTGGATTACTAGACCCTCGAAATCTTTATGAAAAAGCATGTTGCTCCCACCTCCTAACAAAAGTGTGGGTTGAGAATTTTCTCGCGCCCAATCAAGTGCATGAGACAATTCTTCATCAGAAGTTACTTCTGTAAAGAAGCTGCATGAAGCAGGTACTCCAAAGGTGAGTTTATCGCTTAAATCGTAGTGTGGGGTTACCAAGAATTATCCCAGTTTCTTTTTTACTTCATCAAACCAAGCCTTTTCTTCAGGAGCGTACTCATTATCGGAGATTAGCATCTCAGAAAGAGCTTGAATAATTTGAGCTTTCATACTTGTATCACAAGTGTTGAGTGCAGAATACATTTGGTCTAAAGAGAGGTCATTAGCCTTTTTCTTGTAGTCCAAATCCATCTCCTCGTAAATAGCCTCTGATTCGTCTGCTGTAACTTTTCCATCAGCTTTTGCTGCTTCAATTACGAGGCGGGTGAAAGCAACTTTTTGGTCTTCGTTTGAAAGAAGTACCCATGCCTTTTTTACATGATTAGTGATAAGCTTAGAACGCACTCCGCTAGGGGCATATCTGCGCCAAACAAATAGTACAACGACCAAAATAAAGGCGCTGAACATTAATAATAGTTCGTAGTTAGTTGGTTCCATGTTGATAAAAAGTTATGACTATAAACTTACAATAGAAATAGCTATTTGGTTCAATTAAGTGCAACTTAGCGGAGTGAGTCAAAAAGATATTAGAAATAAGGCTGAAGTGCTAATGAAAAATCGCGAATGGGTTTTAGCTCTTATCGAATGGGAAAAGTGGCATGAGTTAATCGATGAGAATGAGAAGAATCCCAACTCATATCACGACCTAGGAATTTGCAAATTCAATTTGGGCAGAGTAAAGGAGGCTATTGCGGATTTAGACAAGGCTGCAAAATTGCAACCCGACTATGGATATCGATATGCATCTAGGGGTTGGATGAAACAAAGTATGGGAGACATTAATGGTGCTATTGAGGATTATAAAAGAGCCATTGAACTCGATCCTGAGGATATGTATACTCAAAATAACTTGATTATCTTAGAGGAGAAACGTTCCAAAAATTCGCGATAAACCCAAGTGAAAAATTCAGGGCCTCAACCATCTACTCTTTCTAGTACTTCCTTTTTAGAAGAAATAGCTTATGCAGTTCTTGCCGAAGACAGACCCGAATTGTGCGCCGTTGTTCTTCCGAGCTTCAGGGCGCGAGCAGCATTTTATAGGGCTTGTGCTAGAGTGGCTAAAAGGACGACAAGGTTGCCACAGGCATTTACCTTAAGTGGTTTTGTAGTAGCTGAAGAAAAGCTCTCCATCGTAGACCAACTTGAAGCACTAGCTGTTTTGTACGATGTTCAACTTTCAGAAGACGGAGGTCACAAGGGTTTCGAAAATTTTCTATCGTGGGGGCCTGTAGCTCTAGCCGATTTCAATGCCGTAGATATGAGCTGCTTGGATGCAGTAAGTGTTTTCAAGAACCTCAAAGACATTAAGGATATTGAGGAGTGGAGTTTTGGAGAGGAAGAATGGAGTGAGGATATGAAGCGTTTTTCTGACCAATGGTCAAGGCTTGCTCCACTGTACACTTCATTCCACAAAGAGTTAGAATCTAAAGGCCAAACCACCCTAGCAATGGCCTCACGTCGTCAGGGAGAATCAACCGAAATTTCAAGCTATACTAAAGTTTTTGCTGCAGGACTTACCGCAGTAAATAAAGCTCAAAAGAAATATTTAAGAAAATGGGACGTCGCAGGGAAACTAGTTATGATGTGGGATGGCGACAAATCATATGTTGAGGACGAACAGGTTGAAGCAGGTCATTTTATCAGAAGTTTTGGAGGCGATTACAGTGTCTCAGACAGATTTTCGTCGACTTCTCCAGAACTTGTCGCTGTCGACTGTAGTAGCTTACTTTCCTCTTGCCAATACATCCGAGAACAAGTCATGGAAATGACTTCTGAAGAAAGAAGCAAAACCGTAATCGTAGTTCCCGATCCCTCTTCCCTTTCAATCCTATTGCAATCTCTTCCAGTTTCAAAAAACGGCTACAACGTAACAATGGGAATGAGCATTAGAGAAACACCGATTTATCCTTTTATCAATTTGCTGAACAGAATTGTAACGAGGGGAAATTCAAACTGGAGATATGAGGAGTTAATGTCTTTGGTGAATCAACCCGTTGTTCTCGAGGCGTATGGGAGCGATGCTTTTAGAGCTGATGCGAGCAGGGCGTTGCACTCGTTGGCCGGGAAGCATATGGTTTGGGTTGATGAGGGGGTGCTTGCTGAGTATTCGGGTGGGGAAGTTCTTGGGTTTATGCAGGAATTGAAGGGGCTTTGCGTTAGTGGGGCTGATGAATTTTTGGGGGGCTTTGTGGCGTGGTCTAAGGGCGTGTCAGAGAGATTGGAGGGGTGTCGAGATCCGTGGATTAAAGCTGGGTGGGGTTGTGTTAGGAAGGCAGTTGCTATGGTTTTGAGGTTGCAGGAAAGCCAAAAACCATGTGAGACCACTAGTGATGTTTGGGCAGTAATGAGGAAGTTGTTGGGGGCTCAGAAGATAGATCTGATTGGTGAGCCGGCCGAGGGATTGCAGATTATGGGGTTGACAGAAACGAGAGCTCTCGATTACGACAATGTTTTTGTTTTAGACTGCAACGAGGGCATGCTACCTAAGCACGAAGTTATCGATAGCTTCATTCCATTTGATTTAAAGATGGCTCTTAAAATGCCTGGAAGATATGAAAAGGAAGCAACGTATGCTTACAGCTTTTATAGGCTTCTAAATCGATCTAAAAAAATTCATTTTCTATTTAAGGGCGAAGGGACAACAAATGACGGGACAGAAGTAAGTAGATATATTCTGCAACTTAGATCGACGTTTAAACCTGTTGGGAAATTGTTGCCCATAAAGGAAGTGAAATTCAGCATGCCTCTGCCTGGAGAAAGACCTACAATTCCACCTCTTGAACTTAATAATGAATTGAGAAAGAGGCTAGACAGGTGGTCTGAAAACGGCATGTCTCCTTCAGCCATAAATAAAATGGTGGGCTGCGAAAGGAATTTTGCCTACAGGTATTTACTCAAGCTTCAAGAACAAAGAGATATTCAAGAAAGCATGGAATCAAACACGATTGGTTCCATTGTACACTTTGTATTTGAAGAGGGCTTAAAGACGCATTAAATAAGGTTCTAAAAGTTGAACATCTTGACGCCATTTTGAAAAATCTAAACGAGCTTTTAGATCATGCAACAGAGAAATACTACAATGCAAACATTGTAAAGAAGGGTGAAAACTTACTCCTTATTGAATCGGCAAAATCAACCATTAAAAAATTAATCAGAAAAGAAATTTCTGAATTAAAGGGAAGTGATGCTGAAAAAATAGTTATTCGTGGAATAGAGGACGACCTTGAAGCTGAATACAAATTAGATCATGGAAAGCGAATAGCTTTTTATGGTTTGGCTGACAAACTTGAAGAGGCTAATGGCGTCACCCGAGTTGTCGATTATAAAACTGGCATCACGAAAAAGAAGGATCTTCAGTTGCCTGCAGATTTTGAGGAAGAATTAAATAAAGGCAAAAAAAGCAAAGCAATACAACTACTAGTTTATTGTGCGATGCTACTTAAAAACGAAGGTAACTACGTAAGCGCAGGCATACGATCAGGTCGAAATTCAAAAGCCGGACTCCTATCTCTTGAAATCGACGGTTCAACCAAAATCACCCGAAAGTCAGTCCACAAACTCATCTCATGGATTCAGTCTCGACTCGATATCCTCAACGCCGAAGGTCATCAAATCGAACACAACCAAGACTCCAACTTCTGCGATTATTGCGTAGTATTGGATCCAACTAAGAACTTTTGGGCTTAGACATGAAGGTGCTAATCGTAACATATTACTGGCCCCCTTCGGGCGGCGGCGGCGTCCAAAGATGGCTCAAGTTCGCAACTAACCTCAACAAACTAGGCTGCGTAACTTTCGCCTACACTCCCTCCAACCCCGACGTCCCCATCCTAGACCCCAGCCTAGTCCAAGACATTCCCGAAGGCACCACAATCCTGTCTCAACCCATCTTCGAGCCCTCCCGCGTCCTGAAGTTCCTCTCCAGCAAGACCTCATCCGATCGACTCGGCGCAACCGGCGGTGTTGGCAAAAAATCTCTACTCGCCAAACTATCACTGTGGGTACGTGGAAATCTGTTCGTCCCCGATGCACGGGTAGGCTGGGTCAAGCCCTCGGTAAAGTACCTGAACAAATGGCTAGGCTCCAATCCCGTCGATGTAATAATCACGACAGGACCACCTCATAGTATGCACCTCATCGGTTTGGGCTTAAAGGCGAAATACCCCAAACTCCCGTGGATAGCTGACTTCCGTGACCCTTGGTCAGACATGGACTATCTCCAAGATTTTCAGATGGGTAAAAAGGCTAGAAAGAAATTAATTCAGATGGAGAAGGATGTCGCGGGGAAAGCTGATCGCTTAATCGTAACATCAAGGAGTGCAGAAAGAAAATTACTCGAAGGCAACACTGGCATTAGCGTTTTCATTCCCAACGGCTGGGATCCCGAGGATTACCCCAAATCTCAACCTACCCAAGCGAATTCGGATACAATTAGATTAGGACACTTTGGCTCATTGCATGGATCTAGAAACGCACCTGGATTATGGAAGGCCATTGATGATTTTAAAAGCCAGGGAAATAACGTCGAGTTGGTTTTTGCTGGGAGCGTTAGCCCTGAAATACGTGAAGAGTTAAAGGAACACAACTGTGTTTTCATGGGAGGTTTACCGCACAAAGAAGCCGTAAGTGAAATGCTGAAATGTGACGCACTTCTGTTGATTCACAACGATACTGATTCTGCAACAAGAAGTACACCGGGCAAACTTTTTGAATACATCGCAACGTCTAACCCCATCATTTCAATTTGTCGCAGTAAAGGCGATTTAGCGGATATGTTAGACGGGTTTGGCCTTCCTCATGGAACTCACACTGACGTTTCAGCAGCGCTTACTATGCTTCAATCATTTCGTGATCAGCAAGCTGTTGACCCGGCTCCATACACTAGAATGAAGCAGGCTGAAAAACTATTAGAAGTAATTAGATCTACTCAGTAGCTCTGTACCACTCCTGAGTTCGGAATACAAACCAAATGTATCCTCTAACTTTCAGGGTATTCAATTCTCCTTCCTCGAACCACATCTCGCAATCGTAGACAGATCCCTTCTTAGGATCTAGAATCGTACCATCAGCCCAAACCCAATCATCATTCAATTGCATATCTCTTACGATCTCCATTCCAAGTATTCTTTTATCTTTTCTGTCGTCGTCACATTTATCGCAATATGGATCTTGATCTTCATCTGGGAGACGGAATAATTCAACTATAGTACCGTAGTACATTCCATTCTTCTCGGTAATTTCGACTATACTCTTAATTCTTCCAGTCTCATCATCTTTTGTCTTCCATTTACCTACAATAGGACTTTGAGCAAACAAGTTAGAAGAAGAAAAAATCATTGCTACTACAAGTGATGCAACAGTAAATAATTTGTTTGAAGTAATCATATTAAGAGTTTTTTGTTTTCAGTTTTGCTTGATTTCTAGCCTTGTGAACGCTTGCGTTGAATTCAAATCCTAACAATAATACAGAGCTATTTGCATTAACCCAAACCAATAGCGCAAGGAATGTTCCGATAGATCCATACAATCTGTTATAAGAATCAAGGTAGGTTATAATCCAACTAAAGACTATTGAGATGATGACAATTAAAATTGTCGACATTGTCGCACCAGGTGTTAATGTCCTCCATTTATCAGTATCTGGATTTCCAAAGTGATACAAGATGCTCACTGAGAAATAAACAAGCAATAGAGATAGAAGCCATCTTACAACATTAAGCCAGAGTACTACCTCTCCCGGCAACAAGCCCTCAGCATATAACCATGAAATTGCCTGACCACTGAATCCAATTAGCAATACGGCAAAACCAAGCATGAGCACTAATACTATCATTAATACGATAGACATCAAGCTCGAATACCAAGTAGATCCTTTATTCTCTATGAGATAGCTTGCATTAAATCCACTTAGAATAGCATTGATGCTACTTGAGGCATAAATCAGAGTTAGGACAAATGTGATAGACATTAGGGTGCCTTGGGTTTTGTCTAGCAAATCCTCAACAGTCTGCTCAAAAATCACAACTGTTTCACCTGGGAAGAAAATCCTAAGCATATCAATTACATCTTCAGCACGAAGAGGTGTATAGGGCAAAATGCTCAGCAGAAGAATGATTGCTGGGAACACCGCAACTAGCAATCTAAAAGAAATGGCAGCTGATCTTATCGACACCGAACCATTTACTAGTCCCTTCACAAAAAATCGAAGGACATCGTAAAGATTCATCCCCTCAACTCCCCACGGGCTCAATTCCCTAAGAAAGCTTTGAAGCTTTAGTACTACACTTTGTTGTAGTAGCCAGGTTTTTAATTTGGATTCCTTTTTAGCTGACATGAGGTGTGCTCTTCAAACTTAAATCTAGGCTTTTAACCGAGTGAGTCATATATCCCATGCTTACAAATGCTACTCTAGCATCCCCATAACCTCTAACGTTCTCTGGTGTAATTCCTCCTGATGCTTCGAGAGTGACTCTTGATGAATATCTATTCACAGCCTCCTCAACCTTTGCGTGAGAAAAATTATCTAGTAGAATTCTGTCTATTTCGATTCCGGTTTCTTCAGATGCGTTTAATGCCGATTCTATTTCTTCGAAAGATCTCGTCTCAATTACTAACGGCAATTGATATTCTCTCGCCTTTTGATAATCTGCAACCTGTAGTAATGCCTCCCTCATTCCACCTGCATAATCGACGTGATTGTCCTTCAGTAGAATCATGTCGTATAGACCCATTCTATGGTTAACCCCTCCACCTAGTTGTACAGACCATTTTTCAAATGCTCTCAAACCCGGAGTGGTTTTACGCGTATCCAAAACCTTAGTTGGTGTTCCTTCTAGGATGTTAACTATTTCATTTGTCCTTGTTGCTATACCACTCATCCTCTGCATAAAGTTGAGTGCCAATCTTTCTCCAGACAGAATACTTCTTGCCGGACCCTCTAATTCAATAACAACATCTCCAAACTTAACTTGTGATCCATCGCTGATAATTGCATTGAACCCAACTTGAGTATCGACTTGTTTGAATACTTCTTGAGCCACTTCTATGCCTGCTACTACACCTTCTTCTTTAGCTAGTATGTAACCCTTTTGGACTAAATCCTTAGGCACACTAGATTCAGATGTTACATCACCCTCTCCTATGTCTTCTTTTAGTGCTAGAGCTATAAAGCTCTTCATGGCATCGTTTAGCATGTTGTAAAGATAATCTGTAACTTCACAACGTGCAGATATCATTAATAGCAACTGGCAAGACTAATGCCAAATGGATAGAAGAGGGCATAGAGAATTACTCTAAAAGAATGAGTAGATATGGGAAATTCAAATATGTCGAAACTCCCCATTTAAAAAGCAAGTTTGCTAAAGCCGATTCAAAAGTTGTCATGCGAGAAGAAGCTGTACTCCAATCTAAATTTCTTGAAGGTGTTGACTTTTTAATTCTTCTTGATGAAAGGGGTAAGGTGTATGACTCCGTTCAGTTTTCTAAATACATAGAAAAGTTACAAGTGCGCGGATTAAAATACGTGGCCTTTTTAATTGGAGGGCCATATGGTTTCGATCCAAGCATAAGGGAGAGAGCAAATGCAACTTGGGCTTTAGGGCCTCTTACTTTTCCTCACCAATTGATTAGAATTTTCGCTGTTGAGCAAATATATAGGGCTCACACTATTTTAAAAGGTGAGCCCTATCATCATCCATAATGGATAGTATGTATTACTGAGCGAGTATAGTAACGTGGTTGTTTAATACTTCAACGGTTCCGCCTTTTACAGCAAATACCTGCTCGTCATTATCATTTTTTACTACAACCTCACCCTCTCTTAGAGTAGTAACAAGAGCAGCGTGATTGTTTAAAATGCCCAAACTTCCGTCTGAACCAGGAAGACCTACATAAGTAGCGCCACCCTCGTAAAGAATTACGTCCGGAGTTAAGATTTCAACTGTCATGATTAAGCTTCAGCAAGCATTTTATCACCAGCCTCGATTACCTCTTCGATTGTTCCCTTAAGGTTAAATGCAGCCTCAGGGTACTTATCTAGTTCTCCACTGAGAATCATGTTGAAGCCCTTAATTGTATCCTCAATAGATACGAATGCTCCTTCAAGACCAGTGAACTGAGTAGCTACGTGGAATGGCTGACTTAGGAAACGACTAATACGACGAGCTCTGTTAACGGCTTGCTTATCCTCCTCACTAAGCTCATCCATACCAAGGATGGCAATAATATCTTGTAATTCTTTGTAACGTTGAAGGATGGCCTTCACGTTCTCTGCGCATTCGTAGTGCTCCTTACCAATAATTTCTGGATCAAGAATTCTTGACGTAGAATCAAGTGGATCTACCGCTGGGTAAATTCCTAAAGAAGCGATCTTACGAGAAAGTACTGTAGTCGCGTCAAGGTGAGCGAAAGTCGTTGCAGGTGCTGGGTCAGTCAAATCATCGGCTGGTACGTAAACGGCCTGTACCGATGTAATTGAACCACGTTTTGTAGAAGTAATTCTCTCCTGCATGGCACCCATCTCTGATGCTAATGTAGGCTGGTAACCTACAGCTGATGGCATACGACCAAGAAGTGCTGACACCTCAGATCCAGCTTGAGTGAAACGGAAGATGTTGTCAATAAAGAATAGGATGTCACGACCTCCAGATTGCTCATCTCCATCACGGAAGTACTCAGCTACTGTTAGTCCTGATAGTGCTACTCTCGCACGTGCTCCAGGAGGCTCATTCATCTGACCAAACACTAGAGTGGCCTGTGACTTTTCAAGCTCAGCGTGATCAACCTTACTTAGGTCCCATCCGCCAGCTTCCATGCTCTCTTCAAATTCCTTTCCGTACTTAATTACACCA
>PBNL01000020.1 GCA_002723115.1 Methanobacteriota archaeon
AGTTTACTGTTCTGGCTCAAATTGGAGTAATTCAAATGAAAAGCTTAGTGTATTTGATTGGAATGGTTCACAATTAGTGAATGAGGAAGTTTTGTTAACCGTTGACGCGGGTGGTATTCATAACGGTTCTAGGCTTTTAGTTCTTCCTGATAACACTCTTCTTATGACTACTGGAGACATAGGTGACGGTGGTGATTCATCACAAGATCTCGACCATTTAAATGGAAAAACACTTAGACTAAACCTAGATGGCAGCATTCCTGCTGACAATCCATTTGGCCCAAACAGCTACGTATACAGCTGGGGACATAGAAACAGTCAAGGCTTATGCTTAGGTCCTGACGGAACTATATACAGTTCTGAACACGGCCAAAGCAATTGGGATGAGTTTAATATTATCGAACCTAGCAGAAACTACGGATGGCCAGAAGTTGAAGGACCATGTAACGGTTCTGA
Organism: Methanobacteriota archaeon; assembly: GCA_002723115.1. GTDB lineage: Bacteria > Bacteroidota > Bacteroidia > Flavobacteriales_D > Sanyastnellaceae > UBA974. The sequence continues at coordinate 457 of PBNL01000020.1, forward strand.
AAACGCTTTCTGCGAGGAATACAATGTGATGGAACCACTAAGAGCTTGGGCTCCTTGTGTTGCAGTTAATGGCATTGAGTACTACAACCACCCTGCTATCCCAGCTTGGAACAACTGCATCTTGATGTCTGTTCTTGGAGGATTAAGTGGGCAATATGAGAGGTTAAGCATACTTCACTTGAGTGATGACGGGATGTCTGTAGAATCTGAGGATCAGTACTTTTCAGAGTTCAATCAGAGAATCAGAGATGTCGCTGTGAATCCATACACTGGTGCTATTTACTTAGCATTCAACGGTCCTCAATACCCTGGCTATGGACCAAATATCATCAAGGAATTTAGACCTGACGCAAATGATTCAGTTGATGATTTAACAGAGGGTGAAGTAGATGTTGTAGTTTACCCTGTTCCAGCAACTGATGTTGTAAATATTGAAATTTCTGAAGAGCTTATCGGAGGTGAATTCACTGTCATAAACTATCGCGGAAAAACTGTCAGAGAAGGTCGTTTGATGAACTCTAAAGAAGTACTAAATGTCAGCTCTCTTTCAAATGGTTCATACTACATTCTATTGCAGAATAAAGGAGTAAATATCACTAGAACATTTACTATACAATAATGCGCAAACTTCTTGTCCTTGCTAGTATAGCATCTATTATTAGCAGTACATATTCGCAGACTACTGAAATTGATGAAGCCGAAGTAGAGGCATTTAGGTTAAAAGCTCCTGAAAAACTAGTAACTGGAGTAGTTCACGAAATAGATTCTAGTTCAATTACAGCTCATGGTAGTTTAGACATGAGCCGAGCATTAAACTCTATTCCTGGAGTTAAAATGGAAACTCGCGGCGAGGGAGGATCTAGAAGAATTCATGTAAGAGGGTCTGCATTGAGATCTCCGTATTCTACAAGGAATTCAATGCTATTGATTGACGGTTTTGTTTTCACAGAGGCAGACGGAAATTCACCAATAGAGTGGTTAGATGCTTCATTAGTTGAAAGCATGAACGTTGTAACTGGACCTGCTGCTGCATCTTATGGAGGTGCATATGGAGGTGCGTTTATAGCTAATACTACAACACCAAGTACTACTCGAGTTTATTCGGAATCAAATTTTAGGGTTTCTGAAACTGGGAATGATGGCAACTACATAAACTACAATAGGCCAACATTTAACTTATTCACCAACCCTATTTACAACACTAGGTTCTCCTCAAAATCTCACTATAACGCAAATAATGCATCATTCTCTGCAGATGTTATCTTCCAAGAATCTCCTGGATATAGAGAGTATGAGTGGAATCAAAAAACACAAGTAAATCTCAAAGCAAATCTCATTGACTTTGAAGGTGGTCTTCACACAATGATTTTTGGGTTGTATATGGGGAATTGGGCTTTACCTGGAGCAATTAATGAAGATGAATTCATCAATACTCCTCAGCTAAGCCCAGGCGGTAATTATGGCGCTAATGTATGCAGGTTTAGAACTGTAATGGGGTATAAATACCAAACAACTTCAGAAAAGGGTGCGACAATCAAAGGATCATTCCTTGGTCGTATGACGACAAAAGAAAACCAATACGGTACATCTGAGTATTACAATGGATTTAAGGATGAAAGCGGGCAAGGTTTATCTGCATTAATTTCATATGACAAATCATATGAACTTGATAATTCTTGGATGCTAGAGACTGAAGCAACAGTGATGCACCTGAATGACAGCTATGAACTTATTGATCGTGATCCATTGTTTACATCTTCATCTTTCACTAGATATGATTTAGTTCTAGATGCAGATCAAACATTTTTGAGTTCGAGTCTTACACTAACAGATAACAACAAATTCAGAGCTGTAGCACAAATTGGCGCAAACAGAAGGTCAAGAAATACTTTTGGAGAAATTTATAGTGAGACTGGACCATCAACAGAATACAACGTCGAAAAAGTTGAAACTTCATTTTTGCCTAGGCTAGGTGTTTCCTGGGCTCTGAAGGACAACCTAAGTTTATTCTCAAACGTAAGCACAGGTTTTAGCGACCCTACAGCATTTGAATTGGTAGATCCAGATACAAATATCCCTGCTGATTTAGATAGCGAAAAATCAAGAGGTATAGAGCTAGGCTACAGATACTACTTGAGTGAAAAACTGACCATCAAACAGACTCTGTATTCTCAAATAGTAAATCATGCAATTATGCAGGTTACCCAGGATAATGATGCGGTTGCATTTGAAAATGTAGATGGAGGTTTACAAATGAATGGTTTAGAAACTGAAATCAGATATTCTTCAAAACACTTAAATGCTAGAGGGTATGCTACGCTAACTAATCACGAGTTTGGTGTAAATACTGAACATGCTGGCTATCATATTCCTGGAACTCCAGATTATATCGCCGGAGTTGTTTTGAGAATTTCTCAAAACAACGTCGGAATAAATGCTGAATTAAGAAACGTAGGGCCTACGGTGATTGTAAACGACAACTCAGTCACTTTCGATCCTTACACAGTATTGGATGTAAGCTTAGGAGCAGAATTAGAAAATAGAGGCAGTTTCGAATTTGGCATTAGAAACATACTCGACACTAAATACAGTGACTTCCCCAACATCAATGGGTTCGGAGGAAATTATTACAATCCTGCTCCGCCAAGAACCATTTACGCTTCTTTAAGATTATTACTCGATCAGAATTTCAACTCTTCGATTTTTCGCTTTCCCTTCTTCTGATTCATTGCTAGCAACAGGTGATAAGCTTCCTTCGCCTGAAATAGTTAATCTATCTCCTGAGATTTTTGCAGTAGTTAGGAAGTCCCTCACTACTCGAGCTCTATTCAAGCTCAATAATCGATTGCTTTCATCAGATCCTACGTTATCTGTGTGTCCTATGATCTCAACTTTAAAATCCAGGTTGACCTCTAACCAGTTAACCAATCTAACTAGGTCAGCCTGATATCCTTCTGACAATTCTGAAGATCCGGTTTCGAATCTGATAGTGTTTAAGTCAATGGAAGCTCCTGACTTGATTTGGTCTAATCTCACTTCTACAAATTGATCCTCTAGCCCCTTCATTTGGAAATCAACTATTTTGAATAGGTAACCCTTTTTATCTACCTCAAAACTGTAATGACCCTCAGCTGGTAAAGGAAGTACGAATCCCTTGTTATCCATAGATTCTACGCTAGCTACAAGCTCACCTGTTTCAGCGTTTAATAGCATAACAGTTGCTTCAAGCATTTTGCCTGTTGCATTGTCTACTACCATTCCTCCAAGCACTCCAACAGCCTCAGGTTTCACCTCCTCTCTTAATCGAACCCTCCAAAGGTCCATGTCTCCAGTTATATTTTCTCTGTCGGAAGCAAATATTGCAAAGTCTCCAGCTGGCTCAACAATCAAGCTGTTTTCGTCGTCGTGGGTGTTTAAAGGATAACCTAAGTTAATCGGCTCACCCCACGTTCCATCATCTTGTAATGTTGAAGCGAATAAGTCGAGCCCTCCCATCCCAGGATGACCGTTACTACTGAAATACAGCGTTTTTCCGTCTGGATGTAAAAACGGGCTTTCTTCCTCAAATGGGGTGTTTATTTCTCCCGGTAATCTGAATGGGTTGGCCCAAGTGCCATCGCTGTTTCTATAGCTACCAAACAAATCACTACCAACTCCCCTTGAGTGCTTAGCTCTCGCAAAAACTAGGAAATTTCCGTCTGCCGAAAGTGTTGGTTGGCTTTCCCATTTTCCTGAGTTTGGCGCGCCGAGGTTGGTGCCTATAGACCACCTACCCTTTTCTATGTCGAATGTGCTTTCGAATAGGTCGCAGCTTCCCTTGCCTTCTCTTTTTCCATAACCAAAACCAGGAGCTTGGCATGCCGTGAATACTATGGTGGTGCCATCTCCTGAAATAGCTGCTGCACCTTCGTTTGCGGGGGTGTTGATGCCAGGGATGGGTTGAGCCTTTTCCCAATCGTTTAACCTATTGCTCCATTTTGAAATATAAAAGTCCTCCTGCTCAACTTTATAACCTACAGGTCTATAGCGCCTAGTCATAATGAGGATTTTATTATCAAGGCTTAAGGATGGATAATACTCTGGAAATTCAGTGTTGATATTTTCTCCTAGTTTATGAGAGTCAAAATTGCCCTCATCATTCATGTGTTGAATAGAGTAATCCAATCCTTCTTTAACTCTGACATAATGATGTATTAGTGTTGAGTCTTCTATAAATTTTGCATATCCCTTAGAATCTTTAAAAGTTTCAATGGCAATCTTTCCATCCTCATATAGACCCTCTCCCCAGCACAATTCAGCCAACTCGAACCAACCCGTATAGTATTCTGAATCATCAATGGCCAAACCTTTTTTAAGATGGTCAATAGCAAAGCCAAACCTTTTTTGGTCTCTCATTACCTGTGCCTTCATAAAATAGGGCTTAGCAAAATTGGGGGACTTTTTGATTGCCTTATCTAATTCATACATGACCATCTCGTAATCACTAGCCATATATGAATTAATAGCTCTATCATATGCTTTTAAAGCCCCTTTGCTTACTTGAGCTAAGGAAGAAGCAGTTACACAAAACGTAAATAAAAGAGTTAGTAAGTTCTTATGCATGAGGTACAATTTATACAAATGCTATTCCGACATTTAGTGCTATGAAGATAGGCCTTCTTTCAGACACTCACAGTCACATAGATGAAAGAGTTCTCAAGCATTTGGATAATTGCGATGAGATTTGGCATGCTGGAGACATTGGGAGTCTTGAAGTGACAGATACTTTAGCTGAAATAGCTCCTTTACGCGCTGTTTATGGAAATATTGATGGGGCTGACATAAGAGCTGAATTCCCTCGCGATCTAAATTTTGAATTGAAAGGCCAAACCATCTGGATCACCCACATCGGCGGACGCCCACCCAAATTTGCATCTGGAATATTATCTAAACTCAAGGAAACCAAACCAAACATCTTTATCTGTGGCCATAGCCATATATTAATTGCAAAGAGTTGCCAAGAATTTGAAGGACTACACCTTAATCCTGGTGCAGCAGGCCTTTACGGAAATCACGCTGTAAGAACACTTATGAGGTTTAAGCTAACCCAAAAGGGAGTTAAAGACCTAGAAGTGATTGAAATAAAAAGAAAGAGTGTATATTTGTGAAGTCTTCAACGAGGAGTTGATTTAGATCAAGACTGAAGACAATTTTTTCCCCGTAAAATTTTATTTACTTCTGATGTACGACATCATTGAATTAAACGGCAAAAAAGTTGCCGAACTTAGAGAAATAGCAACAACACTTGAGATCAAGCGTGTTGACAAACTCAAAAAACAAGACTTAGTGTATGCGATCTTAGACGAACAGGCTCTAAGACCTCAACCTAGTAACAATAAAAAGAAGCCTTCTAAGCCTAAAGCTTCAAAGGCTAAAGATTCTTCTAAAGAAAGCGACGATTCTAAAGAACGTAGGACTAAGAAAACTCGAAATGACAAATCAGATGGCAAATCTGGTGAATCAATGCGCGACCGTAGGGATAGAAGAAGAAAAGAAAGTGAAGACAACTCTGATCAAGGAGAAAAACCTTCTAGAAATAACAGAGGTGATCGCAAAGAAAAATCTGACAAATCTGAAAGAGGAGACAGAAATAATAGAGGCGACAGAAATGACAGAAACAACAGAGGAGAAAGGAATGATCGCAACGACAGAGGGGATCGCAACGACAGAAACGATAGAAATAGAAACAGAAATAGACGAGATAAGCACGACAGATACCTTAGCGAACCTGAAGAACACGGTTATGATTTCGACAACCTTGTTGAAGTTGAAGGAGTATTGGAAGTGCAGCAAGAAGGGTTTGGTATATTAAGATCAGCCGATTACAACTATTTAAATTCTCCAGACGACGTATACGTAACTCCAAAGCAAATGAAGGAGTTCAGTATTCAGAACGGGGATACAGTTGTTGCTGGAATTCGCCCTCCTAGAAAAGGAGAGAAATTCTACCCACTAATCAGTGTTAAGTCTGTTAACGGAAGATCTCTTGATTGGATTAGAGATAGAGTTCCTTTTAAATACTTAACTCCACTATTCCCTCAGGAGAAGTTCAATCTTAGCAACACTAGAGGTAACACCTCTATGAGACTTATGGACCTCTTCTCTCCTATTGGTAAAGGCCAAAGAGGAATGCTTGTATCTCAACCTAAGACTGGTAAAACTACTCTTTTAAAGGATCTTGCTAACTCAATTTCAATTAACCACCCTGAGGTTTACCTTATCATACTTCTAATTGATGAGCGTCCTGAGGAGGTAACTGACATGAAGCGTAGCGTAAATGGCGAAGTAATTGCTTCTACTTTCGACGAGCCTGCTGATAGACACGTAAGAATTGCCAACCTAGTATTAGAAAAGGCAAAACGTATGGTAGAGTGTGGTCACGACGTTTGCATCCTTTTGGACTCTATTACTCGTTTAGCAAGAGCATACAACACTGTGAGCCCTTCTTCAGGAAAGATTCTATCAGGTGGTGTAGAAGCTAATGCTCTACAAAAGCCAAAACGTTTCTTCGGAGCAGCTAGAAACATTGAAAACGGAGGTTCACTTTCAATAATTGCAACTGCTCTTGTTGACACTGGATCTAAGATGGACGAAGTGATCTTTGAGGAATTCAAGGGAACAGGTAACATGGAACTTATGCTTGATAGGCGAATTGCAAACCGTAGAATCTACCCTGCAATTGACATTCTTTCATCTGGCACAAGACGTGAAGACTTGCTTCTTGACAAAGAGACTCTACAGAGAATTTGGATTCTAAGGAAGCACCTAGCCGACATGAATGCTGTTGAAGCTATGGAATTTGTGAAAGACAGATTAGAAGGTACAAAGTCTAACGAAGAGTTCTTGAACTCTATGAATGGATAATCCTCTATGAGGTTAATACATATTCTATTCTTAATCCTTGGATGGATTGGTTTAAAATACTTTTTGCTTGGGAATGCATCCTTTGAGACATCCTTTTTAGCAGGTATTATTTACAACTATACAGCAATGATTGTGATTGCTGTGTTATGCGTAATTACAGGTATTAGGACATTAAACCAAACACCAGATTTCATCGATGCTTTTAAGATGATTGCTAAAAAAGTTTTGGTTTATTCTGTTGTAGCCACAATGGCAATAGCGTTTTGGCATCATTATCTAATCCAAGACATCACTACGAAAAGACTGGAAGAGCGCATTTATGAAAAGAAAAATGCATTTGGATCAGAGGAAGAATACGCTGTGTTTGTTGAAGAAAACCCAGCGCTTAATGGCCTAAGCCTAGAGGAATGGGTAGCAAAAGAAACAGAAAGCATAGAATTAATTTTCTCACTTGGAATCCAAACATCACTAACAATGATGGCTTATCTAGTGATTGGGCTTTTTATTTCGCTCATTGCTAGTTTTCTTTGGACTAAGGTTTGGTTTACGCAACAAAGCAAAAACGAAAGCGTTTAGACGTCATGCAAGGCATAACAAAAGGTATTTTAGCCGGAATTCTCTTAGCAATTGGTCTAAGCCTCAGCAGTGATGTATGTGCCCAAAAAATTGGTCGCAAAAACCTAGCATCCTTTGATAATAAGATTTTCCATTTTGGGTTTATCCTGAGTGGTAACAAAAGTGATTTTTCTTTTAATCTAAGAGATACTACAATGGAATCTGGGCTAATGAGTGTTTCTAATGCTCCACAAGCAGGCTTCAATTTAGCTCTACTAGGATCAGCAAAAATTTCAAGGCACTTAAGGTTGAGATTTGTTCCTGGGTTAAGCTTTCAGGATAGAGGTTTAAACTACACTTTCCAGGACGACACAAAAAACACTTTGAAGAGAACAGAGGCTGTAAACCTTGACATCCCTCTCCTACTTAAAATAAGAACAGATAGGTTGACAAATTTTGCCGCCTATGCGTTAGTTGGAGCTAAATACAGCAAGGACATGCAGTCACAGGAATCAGTAAATCAACAGCTGGAAAACGATGACATCTTGAGGATTGAGTCAAGTAATTACTCTGTTGACCTGGGTGCTGGAATAGACATATTCTTACCATTTTTCAAATTTGCCATTGAGGTTAAAACTGAATTGGGTTTAAGGGATGTTTTAATACAAGACAACAACGATTATACAAATCCTATAGAAGGACTTAAAACGAGATCATACATAGTTTCACTTTGTTTTGAAGGGTAATAATGATTGCAAATAGTGAGAACACTGAGAGGATTGAGAATGAGATAAGGGGTTATTTCGGAATTCATCAAATTGAATTTATTGAAGAACGGCTTGCAGGCGTCATCGAAGTAGCTTTAGTGACAACTAGCTCACATCACGGGCAGAAATTCCTTTTCCATAAAGCTCGAGGAGCTTTTAGGCAGCAAGCTTTAGAATCTCTTCTTGATTACATAAGAGAGCACAAGGCTAAAGAATGCACTTACACCATCCAATGGCGTGAACTAAATTCAACCGATTTACACACTTCATACTTCAGCGCACCAAATATTCAAGCAGCTCTTGACAAATTCTTTTTTGGCCGTGACGTTCACAGTATAACTGTGTTTTCTGTAAGCTTAAATCCTATATCCTAAATCATGGAGACAGACTCATATCTGTCTCTGAAAGGGAGATCTGAAGGGCTTTTTAAGTCAAAGAGGTCTAAACATTTTGGCTATGCTGTACCGGTGAAGTCTGAAGATGATGTGAAATCTTTCATTGATTCATTAAGAGTTGAGCATCACAGTGCAAGGCACTTTTGCTACGCCTACCGTTTGGGTCATGATGGAGCCAAATACAGAGCTAATGACGATGGTGAACCCAGCAACTCTGCTGGAGCTCCGATTTTAGGAGTATTGAAGTCCCACAACCTAACTAATGCTCTAATAGTCGTTGTTCGGTACTTTGGCGGCACTAAGCTCGGTGTTGGAGGTTTGATTGAAGCATATAGAGAAGCCGGACATGCTGCCGTAAAGGATGGTGAAATTGTAACGTGTTACCGCACCAAGCGAGCTCTTGTGACTTATCCATATTCATGCATGGATGATGTCATGAACATATTGAAAAGATCTAGTATTACACCAGAAAACACAGACTTTCAGCTTGAATGCAGACTAGAAATAGAATTGAGACTATCTGAGGCAGATGGTGTATTGAGTAAGCTTCAAGATATCGATAATGTTGAAGTGGAATTAGTGGACTAATTCTTCTTTACTACAAAGACCCACCTTTCTTCTCCTAGGCAGTATCTATTGTAGCGATCCTCTCCCAAAAGGTTTTGCATATCAACGATTTCAACCTCAAATCCAGCTCCTCTTAATCGATCTGGGTAATTCTCATAACCATATAATCTTACATGATCACTTTGCCAATATAAGCGCTCCCTTTCTGAGGGGTCAGTTACTGAGGGGTCTTCTTCTGTGTTAGGATTATTCCAGTCAATCGGCACTTGCAAAATGCCCCATCCACCTGGCTTAAGAACGCGGTGGAATTCTTCTAAAACCTTATAGTCATCCTCAACGTGCTCCATCAAGTGATTAGCCATGAGAATGTCAAATGAATCCTCTTCAAAAGGAATACTGTGTACATCGAAGTGATGATCAGCCCAAGGAGAATCTAAGTCTCCCGTTATGTATTCAAGATTGCTCATTGCTTTGAATCGCTTGATATAGCAATACTCAGGTGCAAGGTGAAGCATCTTGTTTTTACTGGTGAAGAAGTCCGTGCATTCATTTAGATAAACCCAAAGCGCCCTGTGACGCTCTAACGATAACGTGCTTGGGGAAAGGGCATTTGGCCTAGTCCTAACCCTTCCATAAGGAAGAAGATTTCTGTACTTTCTTCCGTCAATAGGGTCTTCGAATTTACCTCCAGCATATATCCAACTGAAAGTCTTTAAACCAAGATGTGCTCCACGTTGGAGCACAGTTCTTGGGATAAATCTAGTAAGAAGGGAGATTAATGTTTTAATCAGCTTTTGAGTTTATTGAACTACAAGTTTGGTAGTTCCAATCATTGACATGTCACTTGCTCTTGATACAGTTACTACAAAAGTTCCAGAGCTAAGTTCATCTGTATTAATCTCGTTAGTTTGAGTTGAACAAATGATCCTTCCTGTTAAATCAGATACAGAAACAATGCAAGGGTAGTTTGGCATATTTGACATGCTAACTACTGAGCCTTTTGATGTTGGATTTGGGTAAAGATCTGGAGTAATTAACTCAACCTCATTTACACCAGACACCATTGCTGTTGCTGAAACCCTATCCGATTCACAATTTATTGGAAGTGGCTCCACCTTCCACTCGTAGAAGAAGTAGTAGTAGCTGTATTGAGGACCAGCTGTACTGTTAGTGATTGCAGCCAAACCATCAAGATCATATGGGTAATTCAGATCAGAGTCTGTGCCCTCTCTCCAAAGATATGGATCATCAGAAACACACCTTAAACCGTAGTTTTCACCTGACTCAATTACGTAATTCAAATCGAGAACATATCCGTTCTCTGTAACAAAGAATGTACTCTCCTCAAGAACGTTTTCATCCTCGTCAATTAATTGGAATGTTCTTTCGTATTCACCTTCAGCATATACTGTCACTGAGGTTAAAAGAATATCCTCGTACACATCAAATTCTAACCAACGCACACTGTTATCGTGGAATTGACCTCCATCCTGAGGAAGCATCTCTCCTCCTACTGCTTGATCTCCAGAAGTGATCAAAGTTGAGGAAGCCCAAACCGTAGTAGCACTATTAATCGCAGGTTCTATGTAAGTATCACCCTCGCCTAGAAGATTTCCTTCAACTTCAGCATCATACCACTTTACGTTTTCACCTATAGCAGTAAATACTGCGTCATCACCAGCATTAACATATATATCCTCAACTACTGGAGGAGCACTTGGTGAATCGTACAGATCAACAACAATTTCATCAGACGAACCAGGATTTCCACAAATATCAATCACACTAACACTGTAAGTACCACCAGTAGTTACCTCAATTGTTTGTGTCGACTCTCCTGAGCTCCACTCCCATGAATCAGCATCAGATGCAGTCATTACAACAGTATTGCCATCACAAAGAGTTAATGAACCACTTACATCAACAGTTGGTGCTTCACCTATAATTTCTACAACAGAAACAACATTAGAAGATCCAGCACAACCATCAGCATCGTAAATAAGTAGGCTAAGGTTAACAGATTCAGAAACTGTTATCTCGTTAACCCCTTCCTCTCCATTTGACCAGAAGTAGCTTACAAATCCTTCAGGAGCTGTTACAGTTACTGTTTCACCAGGACAGAAACTAGTTTCTGAAGCTGTAATCTCTAAATCAACTAAACAAGGAGCCTCACTAACAGCATGATACTGATCAATATCTGGATTGTCTATTACAGTCTCTAGTCCTGAAGGCCATTTTATTACAGCAGTTTCAACAGTTTCACTAGCACCTAATCCAAAGTGGCATGTAGCAGCACATGTAATTCCGTAGCTCTCACCAGCTCTAACCTCTCTTATCTGAGTGCCAAAGTCTCCTGTAATAACAACCTTTGCTCCTACGGCATCAACATTAGATTGAATGCCCTCTAACTCGAATGTAATCCAGTGATTATCGTTTCCGTCATTTAACCAAAGTACATCCGGATTTTCAGGGTCTGGGTTTACATATCCACCTCCGTAACTAGCATATAAATCTACCTGTCCGTCTCTATTAACGTCTCCTGTACAAAGGCTATGCATTGTATCATCTCCAGGGAAAGTATTTGCAACATATGAGAATGTCTTATCTCCGTTGTTTCTGTAATACCTATGAGCACCACCTGAGTAAACTAAATCAACGTATCCGTCGTTATCGAAGTCCTCCATTTTGGCCTGCAAAAAGAATCCTTCAACTTCTAATCCAGCAGCAGCAGTAATGTTTGAAAAATAACCTGTTCCATCATTCTCTAGTAGGTATAGGTTAGTACTGTGGTTAGTAACAAGACAATCAAAATCACCATCGTTATCGATGTCAGCAAAATCTACAGTCCAGCTCTGCTCGTAGAATACTAGACCTCTTTCAAGTGCTTCCTCAGTGAAATTACCATTACCGTCATTTACCCAAAGTTGGTTGATACGGCGTGGATCGTAAGGATCATTAACGAACTGACGACACTTAGCAATAAATAAATCAATATCACCATCAGTATCAAAGTCACAGAATACTGAACCATAGTTACCACTGTGGTCATTACCTGGGCTGTCAGCTAAAGCATAGTCCTCAAGAGGTATCAACTCTGGAGCAGCAGTCAAACTGCCATCAGCATTACCCATCCACATTCTACTTAGAGCGTCATCGTGACATGCGAATACGTCTAAATATCCATCGTTATTAATGTCAGCCCAGTTACAAGCCTGCATAAACATTGATCCAGGAGAAAGAGAAATTGACTCGCTTACTCCTATTCCTGTAATGTGTTGAACGTGTACTCCGTCGTACGATCCACCAGAGAATACATCCTTATGCCCGTCGTTATCGTAATCAGCAACACACATACCCCATTGGTTTGATCCGCTTACTGATCCATAATCGACTTCTGAAAATGACCCATCAGGACCTTGAAATAAAACGTGAAGGTCTTCACTTTCATCAAGAACTACTAGATCATCGAATCCATCACCGTCCATGTCAGTGAATCCTACACATCCACCACTATGGTATTGTCCAGGAAGAAGGCTATTGCCGTTAGTAAAAGTTTGAGCTTGAGAGGTAGCTAATCCAAATAAAACTGCTACCGATAGAGTTAACGCTTTACGCATTTTGAAAAATTTCGTTATCTAAACAGGTATTGCAAGATAATACACAATTAATAGAATTAAATTCGCAAAATGATTTCAGGTGGCACTGTTGCATTTCACACTCTAGGTTGTAAACTCAATTTTAGTGAGACTTCTACAATAGCTAAACAGCTAGAAGAAGCCGGTTTTGCTAAGGTTAAGATTAACGAAACTCCTGATGTTGTGGTGATTAACACATGTAGTGTCACAGACCATGCAGATGCAAAATGCAGAAATATTGTTCGGCGATCATTAAATTCAAATCCACTAGCATACATAGTTGTCATAGGATGCTATGCTCAACTTAAACCTCAAGAAATTGCTGCAATTGAAGGAGTTGACTTAGTATTGGGTGCAAACGAAAAATTTAATCTCCCTACATTACTTGATGATCTTTCAAAACGTCAAGAAGGTGAAATTAGAGCTGGAGAAATTAAAGATGTGCGTGAATTCGTTCCTGGCTTTTCTAGTGGAGACAGAACTAGAACTTTCCTGAAAGTTCAAGATGGTTGTGATTATTTCTGTGCATTCTGCACCATTCCCCTTGCTAGAGGAAGATCAAGATCTGCAAGTATCATCGATACTGTAAAGCAAGCTGAAGCTGCAGTAAAAGCTGGTTCTAAAGAAATTGTACTTACCGGAGTCAACATTGGTGATTTTGGAAAAAACAATGGTGAAGACCTTTTAGGATTAATAAAGGAATTGGATAAAATTGATGGAGTTGAAAGGTTCAGAATATCTAGCATAGAACCAAACCTGCTATCTGAAGACATTATTGACTTCGTTGCTTCGAGTTCAAAATTTCAGCCTCATTTTCACATTCCACTTCAATCTGGCTCTGACGATATTCTATCAGGAATGAGAAGAAGATACAGAACTGAATTGTACAGAAGCAGGATAGAATACATTAAAGAGAGAATGCCAAACGCTGGTATAGGCGTAGACGTTATTGTTGGATTTCCAGGCGAATGTGACTCTAGCTTTCAAGAAACATATGATTTTATCAACTCACTTGACATCAGTTATTTACATGTCTTTACCTACAGTGAACGTCCAAAAACAACGGCATTGAGAATTGACGATGTAGTTCCAGTACCTAAGAGGCAAGAAAGAAATAAGATGCTGAGAATTTTATCTCTTAAAAAACAAAGAGCACACTACGAGAAATTTATAGGACAACACAAGTCAGTTTTAATTGAATCAGCTGAAGACAACGGAGTTGTATACGGCTATACTCCAGAATACGTAAGAGTAGCAGTGAACTCATCCGATGTTAACACAAACTCTTCAGAAAACATTTATCTTGACAAAATCAATCCAGAAGGATTTGTAAACGGAACAGCAACTAAATCATAATGTATCCAAACCTTTATTATGCTTTCAGCGACCTCTTTGGAATAGAAATTCCATTTTTCAAGTTGATTAACAGCTTTGGGTTTTTTGTTGCCATGGCTTTCGTTTCTGCTGGATTTTTTCTAACCAAGGAGTTTACCAGGTACACAAACCTAGGCTCCTTCCCTATTACATACAGAGACGAACTTAAAGGTGCTCCTGCTAGTATTCAAGAAATTGCAACACAATCCTTTATAGGATTCCTTTTTGGCTGGAAATTCCTTTATCTAGGTTTCAATGCTAGCAATCTATTTACTGACGGCGCCTTACCTCAATCGTTTCTTTTCTCTTTTGATGGCAGCATTACACTAGGCTTACTTAGTGCTATTGCACTAGGGGTTTGGACTTGGTGGGATGCCAAACGCAAACAACTACCCACCCCTAAGGTTGTGAAAACTGAAATTCTCCCTCATGAACACATAGGTACGATCATGACTGTGGCTGCAGCTGGAGGAATTTTAGGTGCCAAAATATTCCACTTCATCGAATATCCAGATCAGTTTGTACAATTCATCCAAGAACCAAGTTTAAACGCAATTCTAGGTGGGTTAACTATTTATGGCGGGTTAATATGTGGAGGATTGAGTGTTTGGCTTTATTCAAAGAAATACAACCTACATTTCCTGACGCTAGCTGATGCAACTGCTCCTAGTTTGATGCTAGGATATGGTGTAGGCCGAATCGGATGTCAAGTTAGTGGAGACGGCGACTGGGGGGTGAATATACCTTATGAGCAACCACAATGGCTTAGCTGGCTTCCAGAATGGACATGGGGATATAACTTTCCCAACAACGTAAATAGAGTTGGAAGAGCGATTAAATCAACAGACCCCTGGACCATATTCCCTGACTACGGGACATGCCTAGACTCAGCTGTTTTCCCTACTTCACTATATGAAACAACAATGGCTGTTGCAATTTTTGCTTTGTTGTGGTCTTTAAGAACTAAGATTAAGACCACTGGCGTGTTGTTTGGTATCTACCTAATATTTAACGGCATAGAGAGATTCTGGATTGAAAAGATCCGAGTTAATACGACGTTTGAAATGTTTGGTATAGAAATGACGCAAGCAGAACTGATATCAGTTCTGCTTGCGACAAGTGGTATTTCTTTAATAGTCTACTTAACTAGACAAGAGAAAGTGGTCATTAATCCCAGATAGGCAGACCTCCTACTAGTCTTAAATAATATTCTTGTCCATCATTTGGAGGCATCGGAATTTCGACCCAAGAGCTTCCATTCCAATAGTTCATTTGGCCTATCTGTGTTCCATCCATTGCTTGAATTGCTCCTGTGTTAGAATTAATCTGTGACTGTAGATTGTTAATCTCTATTTGCATAATATCTACCATGCTTTGTAATTCACTTATAGCAAACGCATTGCCTGTAATACCATCAGTGTTTGTCGCTAATTGAGCAGCGTGTAGTTGAGTCTGTAGTTGAGTCTCACTTGAAGAAGATTCTATAGAATCTATTTGGTCTTGTAAATCCTCATCTGCTGCAATTGATGCTATCTCATTTGCATCTACATCTGCCTGGATAGCAGTGTCTGCAACTGTGCCCGCTAGAGATTCAGCAGCGTCAGCATCAGCGTTAGCGTCGATAGCTTCTTGTAAGTTGTTATCTGGCAAATTGATTTCGTCTATTTGTGACTGAAGGGCTGCGTCTGCAGCATCAGATGCTATTTCATTCGCATCTACATCAGCTTGGATGGCATCATCTGCTGCGTCACCGGCCTGAGACTCGGCTTCATCAGCGTCAGAATTTACAATAATCATCGCGAGCAATCCATTATCGGTGTTGTTTGACAAAGTAGCATTTAAATCAATAGATTCCTGAAGATCAGCATCTGCAGCATTCATATCGATTATCAACTGATCAGCGTCAGTAGACAAATCATCAATTTGAGATTGAAGGTTTGAGTCGGCAGCATCAGATGCTGCTTCATTTGTATCAACATCAGCTTGG
>PBNL01000021.1 GCA_002723115.1 Methanobacteriota archaeon
ACTTGATAATTGACCCTGACATTGTCTTCTCAACTTACATAGGTTCAACTCAGGCAAATTGGGGATTTACTGCTGGTTCTGACGATGATGGAAACGCAATTGCTGGTGCTGCTCTTTGGGATGGCGGAATGGGAGAATATCCAACGACTGCGGGAGCGATTTCATCAACGTTTAATGGCGCGAATGGCCCATTTGATATTGGGGTTACGGTGTTTAATCCAGCTGGAACGAATATTTTATATTCAACAATAGCTGGTGGAGGCCAAATGGACATTCCCTCTTCAATTGTTGCGGATAGCAGTGGGGATTTTTATGTGTTAGGCACGACAGGATCGGGTGATTTCCCGGTTACAACAGGTAGTTATGACAATGCATTTAATGGAGGCCCTTTTGTAGACTTAAACTCATTAGGATCATATTTCCCAGGTCAATTCAATGTAGGATCAGACCTCTTTGTATTAAAATTTGCTTCAGGTACAGGTGGTCTTCTAGCAGGAACATTTGTTGGAGGTTCAAACAATGAAGGAGTAAACACAAGCAATTATCTCAACTACAATTACGGAGATGTTTTCAGGGGTGAGATCAACGTAGATGAATTAGACAGACCGTGGGTGGCATCAGTTACATCAAGCGAGGATTTCCCGATTGTAAATGGTCCATACACTAGTTATAATGGAGGGGGTACTGATGGAATTCTATTCAGATTGTCGCCCAATCTAGCAACAATGGAGTGGTCATCATTTGTTGGTGGTTCAAGCGACGACGCAGCTTATGGAGTTCAGTTTACAAGTGGATTTGAACCAGTAGTTTGTGGAGGGACAAGAAGTGCAGACTACCCAGCATTAGGTTCTTCATATCAATTCGCTTTTGGGGGGACATATGCAGATGCCTTTGTAACGAGATTTCCAAATGGTGGTGGTGTGCCGCTAGCAAGTACATTTTTTGGAACATCTAGTTATGACCAGGCATATTTTGTTCAGTTAGACCAAGACGATTTGATCTACATCTATGGCCAAACAACAGGAAACATGGACTTAGAGGGGGATGTATTCAATGACACACCCAACGCAGGTCAATTTGTTGCATGTTTTGACACACAATTAGAAAATTTAGAATGGTGCACTAGAGTTGGTTCAGCAGCACCCAACAACTCAATTGAAATAAGTCCTACGGCATTTTTAGTTAGCGATTGCGGTCAAATCTACATGAGCGGTTGGGGCGGGACGACGAATTCGGCAACGGCAGGAAATTCTAGCACCGACGGATTTCCATTTACACCTGACGCGTACCAATCAACAACGGATGGAAGTGATTTTTGGCTTGGAGTGTTGAATCCCGGTGCAGAGGAACTCATCTACGGAACATTCTTCGGCGGCGGTCAATCAGCAGAACACGTTGACGGCGGGACATCCCGCTTTGATAAAAACGGAACGGTTTATCAAGCCGTTTGTGCAGGATGTGGAGGCAATAGCGACTTCCCTACTACTCCAGGAGTATGGAGCACAACAAACAATAGCTTTAACTGTAACCTAGGTGTATTCAAATTCGAGCTAGGATTAATCCAACCAGATATTGATCTTGATGCTCCAGATATTATCTGTCCAGATGAGCCACTCCAGTTTTTAAACAACACACAAGGTGGGGGAATTTATCTGTGGGACTTTGGAGACGGCAACACCTCGGATGAATTTGAGCCGACCCATACGTATGAAACGAATGGAGAATGGCTTGTTACCATGACAGTTTCTGATCCACTAGGATGTTTAGAGCCGCAGACTACTGAAATAACAGTTTTGATAAATGAACCGCCAGCACCCACGATTGATGAGGTTTTCCCAATTTGTGCAGGGGAGGAGGTTCAGCTTTTTGCTTGGGGTTCTGAAGATCTTTATTGGGAGCCAAGCACTACTCTGAGCGCAACAGATATTCCCGATCCAATAGCGACACCAACAGTAACGACAACGTATACTGCAGTCGATGAAAACGAGTGTGGAGCAGCTGAAGTTTCGGTTACTGTTACTGTAAGTGAAGTAGAATTGGAGCTTAGTACTCCTGGAGTTGCAATATGCCAAGGTGAGAGCATAAACATTACTGCTGAAGGTGGTGAAGAATATCTATGGGAACCTCCCGTGGGGATTAGCGATCCCACTTCTGATAACGTAACGGCTTCGCCCTTAGTTACTACTCAGTACACCATCACTGCCACGGATCAATACGGATGCGACGACACAGAGAATGTGTTAATTACTGTGGTACAAGGAGTGCCAGGAGGAGTCGTTCACGAGCCTATTGAAATGTGTGAAGGATATAGCGTTTCACTCCCTTCTTCAGATGGTGATGCTTGGCTTTGGGAGCCATCGATAAACCTAAGCCAAGCCAATGTTCAAAATCCTCTTGCTACTCCAGAGGCGAACACAACTTACACATGTTACATCCAAAATATTTGTGGAATTGGAACTGATGAAGTATCAATAAATGTAATTGTACCATTGGCTTTTGCCTCTGAAGACGGGGGCGTTTGTCGTGGCGATGAGTTTCCAATTTCAGCTTCAGGAAGCGACACAGAATCTACATACCAATGGGTTCCCGCACCACTAGTAGCCCAAGCGAACAGCAATGAAACCTATGCCTTTCCAGTTGAGACAACAACGTTTACGGTATTCGTTACAGACTCAAACGGCTGTACTGCGAGTGACAACCTAACGGTCTATGTAGGTCAACCTCCATATGTTGACGCAGGACCCGATAGGGAAATTGAATGGTTGGATGAAGTCAGGCTTTTTGGTTCAACAGAAGGCGAAACATTTTGGTGGACACCAGCAGAAAACCTTAGCTGCTCTGATTGTCAATTTCCAGAAGTTATTTCTACAGAACCAGGGTGGTATGTGTTCCATGCACTTGATGAAAATGGATGTGAAGGCAAGGACTCAACTTATGTAGATATTTTCTTCCCTGTTTATGTTCCAAACTCATTCACCCCAAACAACGACGGAAACAACGATGCATTTTTTGTTCAAGGCGAGAGACTTCAGGGCTATATACTTTCTGTGTTTAATAGATGGGGAGAAAGGGTGTTTTACTCAGAAGACCCAGAAGAAGTTTGGGATGGAACTTCTAAAAATGGGACACATTATTGCCCAGATGGAGTCTATTTGTACACTCTGAGGTATGAAGATTCTCGTAGTGCATTGTTGTTGAAAGGTCATATAACACTTATTCGTTAGGGGCTAATATTTTCCTATCTTGCATTCATGGAGTTGAAGTATACAAGAGCGCTATTGCCAGGGATGTTTTTGGATTACGATTGCGTAATCATTCCTGGGTTTGGAGGATTTGTATGTAACGAAAGACCTGCATGGTACGATGATGATAAGGAAGAAATGGTCCCGCCATCAAGAGATGTGCTTTTCAATCCAAACCTCACACACAATGACGGACTATTAGCTCAAGAGATTATCAGAGCTACTGGAGTTTCATATTCTGAAGCAATGAAACTTGCGGAGACAGAAGTAAGATTTATATCAGAAGAATTAAAAGACGGAAACAAGGTAGAGATTTCAGGAGTAGGAAGACTGTATGCTGGTGATGATGGAGTAAATAGGTTTGCACCAGATGCTGAATTAGTAAGAACACTCAGTTCTTTTGGACACTCAAGAATACCTCTTGCAAAACTTCCAGCAAAACAGGAATTAAAGCCTGAGCCACAAACTGCACCTAAGGAAGAAATTAAGGTTGTAACAATGGTTCCCCTTAGTAAGAAGCTTTCTCGAGTTGCAGCAATTCTATTTTTTCCACTAGCAATTGGCGCAATAGTTGGAGGCGCTTATTTAGCTTCAGATCAGCAAGGATCAAACACTCTTTTGAGCCTGTTCCCAGCTCCTGAAGTAATAATATCTTCTTTCAGCCCATCAGAGGATGAGTCGTTAGAATTTAATGACGTTGTTGAAGAAGAGCTAAACATAAAATATGTCGAGCCCAAACCAGCAGTGGTTGAGGCGCCTCAACCCAAGGTTCAAATTAACTTCTTGATTGTTGGCGGAGCTTTTGCAATTGAAGAAAACGCACACACTCTTGCTGCGGAATTGAGATCAGAGGGCTACACCCCAACATTTCATTTTCAAAAACACAACAAGCTTCACCTAGTTGCACTAGGAGAATTCGCAAAAGAACAAGAGGCAAGAAAAGCTATGGCAAAAGCACGTCGAGCAGGACGTACCGCATCATGGCTCAAAAAGCTTAGATAACTCTTCGTGTCTATCGGGAGTACAGGGTAAAAGCCCCTGTTCTAAAAGCAAAAATATTTCACGACATCTAGCTTCTTCATGGAACTCCTTTTTGCCTTTAGAAATTTGTGGCTTTTCTTCTCCTTCGAGCTTTAACCAGCGTAACACTTCTGCGCATGATTCATTGAACTTAAACAGCCATCTATCGTTTGCACTTACTTTTTCCAAGTAAGTAATTCTTGAAGTTGTACTCTCCCAAAAGAATGTACTGAATTCGTCTAGAAGGTATTCAACTTTATGAGGATTGTCACTTTTTACTCTTTGCCATTCAGCAGCATCAAGGCCTTGTGAAGCTAGGAATTTTACAAACTCGCCTTCAACGGCATCCAACTCTTCAGAAGTAAGACGTCTAAACCTCATTTACTTATCAATTCCTTCAAGCATAAACATAAACGAGTACTCCATTGCTACTTCCTTAAATCGAGCAAAACGACCTGAAGCTCCACCATGCCCCGTTTCCATGTTGCAGTACATAATCATGATGTTATCATCTGTTTTATGATCCCTCAATTTGGCAATCCACTTTGCCGGCTCCCAGTACTGAACTTGGCTATCCCAATATCCTGTAGTAATCAATGAATGAGGGTAATCTTTTGATTCAACGTTATCGTAAGGACTGTAAGTCATGATGTAATCAAAGTATTCTTTATCCTTCGGATTTCCCCACTCGTCAAATTCAAAAGTTGTAAGAGGAATTGTTTCGTCTAGCATTGTGTTAATCACATCAACGAATGGCACTGCAGCAAGCACACCATTAAACAACTCAGGGGCCAAATTCATCACAGCACCCATCAACAACCCTCCAGCAGACCCACCCATTGCATACATGTGGTCAGGAGACGTATAACCCTTTTCTACAAGAGCCTCCCCACAGTCGATGAAATCAGTAAAGGTGTTCATTTTGTTAAACAACTTTCCATCTTCATACCATTGGCGACCCATTTCAGACCCGCCTCTAATATGTGCCATTGCATATACAAACCCTCTATCTAACAAACTTAGCCTAGTACTTGAAAAGCCAGGATCCATACTCGAGCCATAGCTTCCGTATGCATAAAGCAATAATGGGCTATTGCCATCAAGTTTTGTGTCTTTATGATACACAATGCTAACAGGAACTTTTACTCCATCACGAGCTTCAATCATAAGTCGTTCACTCTTATAATTTGCAGGATCGAATTTTCCTCCAAGGACTTTTTGTTGTTTAAGCTGCTTTCTACTTCTGTCAGCAAACTTGTGCTCATAAGTTGTGTGAGGAGTAGTTAAAGAGGTATAACCAAACCTCAATTCCTCACTATCGTAATCTGGATTCGCCCCTGTATATGCCATATACGCAGGGTCGTTAAATTCTAAATAGTAATCCTCGGATCCATCCCACTTAATAATTCTAATGTTGTTTAATCCATCCTTTCTTTCAGAAAGAACAAGATGCGATGAGAAGAAATCTGTACCCTCTAACAGCACATCATCTCTATGTGGAATCACATCTTCCCAAACATCTACAGACGTGTTTTCTACAGTGGTTCTAACAAGCTTGAAATTTTTAGCTCCAAGATTTGTGTGAATGTAAAAGTGGTCGCCGTAGTGACTAACGCCGTATTCGTGATCTGATTCTCTAGGATGAATAACTGTCCAATCTGAATCGGGCTTATCAGCTTTTATATATCTAGTTTCAGTGCTAAGCGTTGAGTTTGAGCTAATCATGATATACTCTTGGCTCTTTGACTTACCCACTCCAACATAGAAGGTCTCATCTTCTTCTTCAAAGACAACTACATCCTGGTTTGAAGGAGTGCCAAGAACGTGTTTGTATACTCTATAAGATCTTAGTGTTTGGGGATCGTTTTTAGTGTAGAAAATGGTTTTGTTGTCATTAGCCCAAACCGCACCTCCATTCGTTTCAGGAATTTCATCCTCATATAGTTCTCCCGTTTTAAGGTTTTTAAAGTACAGTGTGTACTGGCGTCTGCTAACCGTGTCAACACCATAAACAAGGAGATTATTATTGGGACTTACCGAAGATCCACCTATAGAAAAGTAACTATGGCCTTTTGCTAGTTCAGGTCCATTAAGTATGATCTCTTCTTTAGCGTCCATACCCCCCTTTTTTCTACAACTGAATGAGTACTCATTCCCTTCTTCAAATCTGCTGTAGTACCAATAACCCCTGTATTTTACAGGCACACTTTCGTCGTCCTTAACTATTCGCCCAACAATTTCCTCGTATAAAGCGTTCTGCATTCCAATCGTTGGGGCTAGCACTTTGTCCTTATAGTCGTTTTCTCTGTTTAGGTAATCAATAACATCTGCGGTTTGTTCATCAGGGGTGTCAGCTTCCTTTTGGTCATCACTTAACCTCATCCAGAAATAGGGATCCTCAAGTTTAAGATTGTGTATTTCAGTGATATGAGATTTGCGTTTTGCGTCAGGTGCAGGAATCCCAACTTGTGATTCACTTGTGATGAATTCAGACGAATCAGTCATAGAATTATTTGAATTATTTGAAGGCGAAGTACATGCGTACAGAAGTACTGTAGTCGCCAATAAGATGCGATTTAACATGGCGCAAAGATACGTGGATTGGTTCTAATCCACTGACCAACCGCTTCCTAGAAGCTCTTCGATTTTTGCTAAATCTTCAGGAGTATCTACTGCTGGTGTTCTCTTTAGAGTTTCACCAACTTCGATTTTCATCCCAGCAAACAACCAGCGCAATTGCTCTAGGCTTTCTCTTTCCTCAAGATAGCAAGATTCAAGGCTAGCTACAGTTGATAAAGCACTATTGGTAAACGCATAAAGCCCAACGTGCTGCATCCAAGACCCTTCGGTATGAGGTATGGGGCTTCGTGAAAAGTATAGCGCTTTTCCAGTTTTGTCAGTTACGACTTTAATTCGGTTTGGGTTTTCGCGCCCTGGATCTGAAGCAGTCATAGGGTGAGCGAGAGTGGCAATAGATGAGTTTGGTTTTTTGATCAGATCCACTAAAGACATAAGCTGTTCAGGATGAACAAATGGTTCGTCCCCTTGAACATTTAAAACAGCATCCGGTACAGGGTTTAATTGTTGCATTGCGTCAAAACATCTAATGGTTCCATTTTCGCATTCAACACGAGTCATAATTACTTCACCGCCAAACCCTTCAACAACTTCTTTAATACGTGAGTCGTCTGTAGCAACGACAACCCTATCAACAACATTTGCGCTTTTAACACGCCTAACTACACGTTCAATCATTGGCACTCCTCCAACAATAGCAAGGGGCTTTCCGGGGAATCTAGTAGAACCAAATCGCGCAGGAATTATAGCAACTATGTGGGATGTGTTAGACAAATTGAATTATTGAATTTCGTAGGTATAAACGATGTTGCAAAGTCTTGGTGCTTCTATTGCAAGTGGACGAATCGCGTATTCTTTGTTGAACATGTTGCTTATTACGAAGGACACTTTGTGAGCGTCGCTTACATTGTATCCAACTCTTGCATCAACGATACACGGTAGTGTTGTGTTGTTATTCAGCCAGTCCTCTAAGCCCCATTCTACGAGCCCCAAGTTTTCAAATGTCAAGAAGGCTTTGTCGTAGTTGTCGTGTGCACTTTGGTATCGTGCGCTGACTCCAACATAACCTTTTGGCGATGACACTTGGGAGTCAAATCTAAACAAGTGTCTAGATCGGTATTTCAGATAATAATCTTCTCCTCCATTTGCAGTGTCGGGCTCATAAATAGACGTGTTCGCATATGTTAAAACTTGACCTTCAGGGTCGTTGTTGTAATTGAAATTCGGAGTAAGACAGATAGGATTTGTCGCTGTGTAGCCTGTTAGGATATCCAAAGTATACTTGTCCTCAGGCCCCCATTTGGCCCTGCCCATAAATGAGATTTCAGCACCCTGTACTTGACTTCTTCCTGTATTGAGGCTCTTAAAGCCTAGGCCAAATGAAGCATCAGTCAATGGATCACCCCACTGTCCAAAAGTGAACTCAATAAAGTTGTCGTATTTCTGCTGGAATACAGCTAAATCTAGATAGCCCATAAACGGACCAATCTTAAGCCCTTGTTTAACACCTAACTCAATACTGGTTGATGTTTCTGGCTGCAGCATCGTGTTAGGATAAACCTGCATATCACCCAAGCCGGTTCTTATAAATTTCTCTGCGATTGTTGGGAATCGGTATCCTTGCCCCACGCTTGCTCTTAAATATGTCTCTTCAGCAAGTTGGTAGTTACTACCAGCTCTAAATACCGGTCGTCCAAGCACAGGAACGCTTTTGTCTAGAATATCAAATCTCAATGAGTCTCTAGAGAATTCGTTATTTATTGAGAAGAACTCATGACGCAATCCCATTGATAAGTTGAGCCTTTCTCCTATTGGTTGATCGAGTTGAATGTACCCAGCTATGTTTCTAGCGTTATTTACTCCAGAACTGTCACCACCAACGTAAAGCTGTGCCTCACTCGAAGTGTACTGATGTACAATGCCAGCTGTTACAGCCATGTTTTTGAGACCCCAAGCACCGAGCTTTTGGGTTTGTAGTTCTGAATAGAGTACATCTGAGTAATTGCTTTGGTTATTGTCGTTGTTGTTTCGTAGGTGTTGCCATCTGTTGCGTAGACTGATCCTAACGCCATCGCGAGTTAGATATTCAACAAATGGATCCACAGTTCCGATAATTTGATTTGTACGAGTTGCACCACCTATGTAACTCGAGTAAAGTCCAGCTTCACTGTTCTCCCAGATCAATGTGTTCAGAGATTCTCCTACCTGCCAGTTTGTGCTCAATCCATATGTCAATCCCTTCACAGCACTTTGCCTTCTCCTAATATTAAGGTTGATTCTAGCTTGTTTGTTTGCACTGTATTTATCTACCGTAAATGGATTGTAGTTATCTGGAGCCATTCCTGTTTGATTGCCCAAACTATCTCTGTAAATCTCAGGCCCTTTAAATCCATCGTCACCGAGAATATTTCCTCCAACCACAAGATCCCATCCACCAAGTCTTCTACTGTGTAGAAACCTCAAATTAGTCTGTTGGTTGTAGCTATTCCAGTAAACGGCTGTATCGGATTGAGGATGAGAATAAACGCCTTGCTGTACAGTGATTCGGGTTAAAGGACGTGCATCTGGAAATCTAGTTCTGATATTGATAACACCACTCAGTGCAGCACTGCCATAAAGCACTGAACTCGCTCCCTTAATAACCTCAATTTGCTCTAGGTTTTCGAGAGGGAGGAAGCCCCAAGTAGGTCTGCCTGCGTCACCACTTAAGACAGGAAGGTCGTCGACCATAACCATTACTCTTGATCCTGCACCGTAGCTGAATCCGCTTCCAGAACGTATTTGAGGCTCACCGTCTACAAGGCTTACACCAGGGGTCTGTTCTATAGCAGACTCGAGAGATGTGGTTGCTTTATTTTCAACTAGCGTCGGCTGTAGTACTTCGAGAGAAACGGTTACTTGTTCAACGTTTTGCTCAAACCTTCCTGCAGACACTACTGCGATATCTAGGATTTTGGCTTCAGGTTGTAGGACGATGTCCCAAACCAATGATTCGCCATCATTAATCCCAAACTCTTTCGATGTATCACCCATTCCTATGAATGAACACTTGAGGGTATGAGTTCCAGCTGGAAGTGTGATGGAATAACCTCCGTAAAAGTCAGTTGCAACGGTTTCTGTTCCGCTTGACACGTATGCTCCAATTACCACGTCTCCCGTTTCACTGTCAGTTACGACACCAGTAATTGTCCCTTGCGCAAACACCTCGACATTCATAAAAAGGAGTGTGAAAAAAGCGGCGCAAAAAAGTCGATTCAATTTAGGCATGCTCTAAGAAACTAAATATTAGACAAAATGCGCAGAGACGTTGATAAATTATAGGCCATCATCGATAAAACTCTTGCCTCCAACACTTCTATACTATCTCACTTTTGAGTGATGAACAATTCTACTCTCCATTGGATAGCAACTACCCTTATCCCAGATCTTGGGCCCATTAAACTTTCACGGGCAATCGAGAAATACGGTTCTCCGTCAAATGTGCTTCTGAACTATGTTTCTAGACGTTCTAGCCTAAATCTATTGTCCCAAGCTGAGGGAATTGCTCAAAGAGTAGCCCAAATTGGCGGAACCATGATTCCCATAGACTCGCCAAATTACCCCCAGACCCTTCTTCAAATCCCTGACGCTCCTAGTGTGCTTTACGTTAGGGGAACCTTGCCAAGTAACATCAATCAGGCGGTTGCTGTCGTTGGGACGAGGAGATGCACCGAGGATGGGGCGGCGAAGGCTGGGGAAATTGCGAAGTGCTTGGCTGAGCAGGGACGTCCGCTAGTGTCGGATATGGCTTTGAGGGTTGACGTCGCCGCCCATACAGCAAGCTTGGCGTTGGGCGCTCCGACCTTGGCTGTTTTGGCTCATGGGCTTGTTAGGGTGCACCCGAAGGGGAACGAAAGGCTTGCGCTGCGGTTGCTGGAGAGCGGTGGGGCGTGGGTGACGGAGCATCCGCCGGGAACGAAGGTTTTGCCGTGGATGTTCGCAGCGCGCAACCGCATCCTCGTTGGATTGTGCGAGGCGACGGTGATGGTGCAAAGTCCTCTAAAGAGAGGATCGATGATTAGTGCGAGATTGGCTTTGGATTACAATAGGGAGGTTTTTGCGGTTATGCCCGATAAGGGGTTCTCTCGAGTTTAGGAGGGGAATAGGGAATTGATAGTGAATTCGGAGGCGCAGAAGTTAATTCGAGTTGAGGACTTGCCATTGTTTCTGTCAGGTTTTTCGGCTGGAGAAAGGGTGCGTGGGGTCAGTGCGTTTCAGGGGCCTGAGATACCAGAGAGGTGTAGGGGAGTTGATGAGATTGTGAGGTGCCAGGTAGTGAGGCCGGGGAGTTTGGCCTTAAAATTTAATGAAAGAACAAGGGTGATTAGAACCAGGTTGTTTGTGCTAGAACTACTGCGGCTCGTCAGAAGAATCCCCGGTGACATGTACATCCTCACATGAAGGAAGGGCGTCCGATTCGTTTCGTTCAACAGGAGCAATTCCAGATCCTTGCTTGATCAATGCAAAAGTCATCACGAGGCAAGTCACGAGGATTACAACTAGCAGAATGGCTGAGTCGAATTTTGCGCTTTTAAGCTCAGGGTATTTCGATCCTATTTGGAAGAAAAGCAGGATGGTGATAAGACCTCGAGGAGCAATGTATAAAAGAGATGCAGGGTCTTGGATTCGGAAGATTTGAAGGAATACATATCTCGCCACATAGAGAATTACACAGATGACTAAACCATAGAAAAGCACCTCAAGATCCATGAGAGATGAGAGGACAACAGTTGCGCCAAACATCACGAAAAAAAACGTTCTAATTACGAATGCGCTTTCGAGAGTTAGTACGTGGAAATCGTGGCGAAGGCCCTTCATTTTAGCGTCATCTAACAGACTGCCAAACCAACTTTCGCCATCCTTGTTTTTAAAGATTTTAGGAAAGAAGATCTTATAGTTATTCAGCATCAACCCAAATATTAGAATCAGAATAAGCGGGCTGAGGTGGAGTAGCTTTTGGATAGAGTAGATCAGCATAAGAACAGCTATCGATAGAAATAGTTTTACCGAGCTGTTGATCTTTTGAAGAACGTATACCAGAAGGTAGCTTACTATGATAGAAATGAGGAGAGTTCCGCCTAGGTTTTTGCCTATTGCAACAAAGATTTCAGAGTTGCTAGCAGCATCCTGGTTGCCAAGTAGGATGTAGAAAGCCATAATACCCCAAATGTCAGAGAAGGTGCTTTCGTACACCATGAATTCTCTTTTCTCCTCACTCAAGCCACCAACAGATGGAATAATAATGGCGCTACTCATAATAGAAAGCGGTAAACCATAAACGAGAGCGGAGAATCGCTCCATTCCTATAAATTGTTCCAGGAAGTAAGCAATGCCAAGCGTGCTTGCGATAAGGATGAGAAGCGAGATTGTTGCACTCTTGATTATTAGAGGCATTTTTTTCTTTGATAGCTCTAAGTCCAGAGCAGCTTCTAGAAGAATGAAGATCAATCCAACAGTACCGAGCAGTTCAAGTATGACGCTTTCGTAAGGGATGTGATGCCAACCAACTGTGTGCATTGTTTGGCGTATGCCTATACCCATTGCTATGAGTACAAGAACAGAGGGTATGCTAGTCCTTTTAGCAAGGAGGTTTGCGAAATAAGAAAGGATGATGATTAAGCTACCGCCAATTACGATGCTATAGACACCGAGATCCTCTAAACTCAGATTTAAAATGGATTGAAGCATAGCCCCAATTTAGGGATACTTAGCCAAAGCCACCTGTAAAGAGTCGCCAGAAATCATTTCCCAGAGCTAAGACCATGAGACCCAGCAAGAAGGTGATTCCTATTACTTGAGCGTATTCAAGAACTTTGTCAGGGGCAGGTTTGCCGCTGATCATTTCATAAATGAGGAACATCACGTGACCCCCGTCTAGAGCAGGGATTGGAAGGAGGTTCATAAATGCAAGAATAAGCGATAAGAAAGCAGTGTTTCTCCAGAACACTAGCCAATTCCACGAACCGTCGAAAATGCTTCCGAATGTAATTAGTGAACCAACTTGTGACGCTCCAGATTTTGTAGCTAGGAATCTCAATGAAATCACGTATTCCTTAATTGTTCTCCAGGCCAAAAAGAACCCACTAACAATACTTTCCCCAGCACCGTACTTTATCTCTTTTTCTTCAAAAAGGTGGAGATAATTCACGGGTAAATCAAAGAAGAATCCAAGGTGTCCAGCTGTGTCAGTCATGGTAGGAATCACCACGTTCTCACCACTACGGTCAATTGTCAATAGCACTGGAGAGCTAAGTTTTTCTTCAAGGTGGCGCTTAGTAAGGGTTTGGAATCCTGTTGGTTTACCATCGACTGCCATGATGCGATCTCCCTGTTGTAGTCCAGCTGTCTCAGCCCTTGATCCAGGAACAATGCTATCAAGAACAGCAGGGAACATTAGGCTAAATGGAGATCTGATGCCTTCGTCGATTAGGATTTGGCCTAGTTCTTTATCAAGAGTAATGATCTCCTTGCTACCATTTCTCAAAACGGTTACGTCCATCACCTTTTCAAAGAAGGCTGTACGGCGAATTTCTTGAAAAGTTGCAATTTCGTTCCCGTTGTACTCTAAGATTTGGTCTCCACTCTGAAGCCCATATTGCTCCAAACGTGGATCAACATTTACAGCATACTCATTGGGCAAAACTTTTTCTCCCCACACCAACAACACCATGCTGTAAATCAAGAAACCCACAATCAGATTCACAATGATTCCACCGAGCATAATGATGAGTCTTTGCCACGCTGGCTTAGACCTAAACTCCCAAGGTTGCGCAGGCTGAGCCATCTGCTCAGTATCCATGCTCTCGTCTATCATTCCACTGATTTTGACGTAACCTCCAAGAGGTAGCCAGCCAATTCCCCACTCAGTTTCTCCAATCTTCTTTTTGAATAATGAGAACCCCACATCCATAAATAAGTAGAATTTTTCAACTCTAGTTTTGAAGTAACGCGCTGCTAAATAGTGACCTAACTCGTGTAGAACGACTAAGATCGATAAGCTAAGAAGGAGTTGAAGGCCTTTAATCAATGCAATCATGGCTGCAAATTTAGCTTTCCACTACTTAATGATGACAAAGGTTGTGAATATTTGGTTTTTAGTAGGAAGATGTTTGCATCTTGCAAGTGATGAGGATTGAGAGAAACACCATCTATAAAGTACTGATTTGGCTTGGCGGATTGAGCCCATTATTGGGCATCGCATTCTTGGTTGTTGTGGCTAGGTTTGGCGAATTGCCTGACACTGAAACTCTTGCAAATCCTAGAACTGACTTAGCAACCAGGGTCTTTTCTGCAGATGGAAAAGTACTTGGATCATACTACAAAGAGAACAGGGCAGATGCCAAATACGAAGACATTCCACAACACCTTGTCGATGCACTGATATCCACTGAGGATGCGAGATTCTACAATCACGATGGAGTTGATTTTTACGGTTTGGCACGTGCAATTGTCTATATGGGGAAAAGGGGAGGAGGATCTACAATTACTCAACAGTTGTCTAAGCTTCTTTTCACTAAGGAGTACGAATCTACAAGTTTTTTAGAGCGTGCATTTTTACAAAAACCAAAGGAGTGGATCATCGCTTCTCGCCTCGAAGGTCACTATACCAAGCCTGAGATAATCACCCTCTACCTCAACCGCTACGACTTCCTAAACCAAGCTGTAGGCATCAAAAGTGCTGCAAATGTTTACTTCAATAAAGATGCTAAGGATTTAAATATCCAGGAAAGCGCCATGCTAGTGGGTATGCTTAAAAACAGCGCCCTCTACAACCCACTTCGCCGAATGGAACTTGTCACTTCTAGACGCAATGTTGTTTTAGGCCAAATGCTCAAATACGGCTACCTAACTCCCGAAGCTTGCGACTCTCTAAAATCGCTCCCCATCACATTGAGCTATCAGCGAGTTAGCCACGATGAGGGTTCGGCACCCTACTTCCGCGAAACTCTCAGGGCAGAACTCAAGCGCATTTTCAACGACAAAAACAGCGACGGCGAATACATAATCAGCAAAAGCGACGGCTCCAAATACGACATCTACCGAGACGGACTCCAAGTCCACACAACCATTGACAGCCGCATGCAGGAGTACGCCGAGGCCGCGGTCTCAAGACACCTGGGAGGCGAACTTCAGGCGTCTTTCGAGCGCGACCTCTCAACCCGTCCTCCAGCAGATTACCCATTCTTCGAAGAGATAGACCCCGAAGCCCGCCAAGCCATAATCGACGTTGCAGTTCGCGACTCAGACCGTTATAAAAAGGGTAAGGGTCAACTTTGTCCACATTGCAATAGGCCCAAATTCTACATAAGAGGTTACGAGTTCGAAGATGGGTCGTTTGGCCACGAGTGCAATGCTGAAAAGGGCGGTTGCGGTCACACTTGGAAAGGACTTTCAACACGCGACCTGAACAAGAGCTTTCACAAGAAAACGAGCATGACTGTCTTCACCCACAAGGGCCCAGCGGATACTCTCATGACCCCTATGGACAGCATCTTCCACAGAAAGAAAACCCTTCATGCGGGTCTAATGTCAATCGAGCCTTCTTCTGGACAAGTCCGCGCTTGGGTAGGAGGAATTGACTATCGCTTTTTCCAGTACGATAATGTAGGCCAGTCTCGCCGCCAAGTGGGCTCGACCTTCAAACCGTTTGTCTACGCAACAGCACTCCGAATGGGAATGTCTCCCTGCGACGAACTCCCAAACCAAATCACCTGCATAGACCTCCCCAAGGGCTACGACCCACCCCGATGGTGCCCTGAAAATTCTTCAGAGAACTACGGCGAAATCGTAACGCTCGAATACGCCCTCGCCAACTCGATGAACACGGTTACTGCCAAACTCATCAAGACCTACGGGACCAAACGTGTTCTCAAACTTGCACGAGAGCTAGGCATCAAGAGCGACATCCCCAACGTTCCCTCAATCGCCCTGGGCGTAGCTCAGCTAACCCTCAAAGAGCTCGTTGCCTCAAACGCAGCCCTCGCAAATGGCGGCGTCTACATCGAACCCACCATCATTGTCCGCGTCGAAGACAGATATGGCAACACGGTATACGAACCCACTCCTGAAGTTCGCCAGGGCCTCGACGAACTCACATCATATCGTGTAGTCCGAATGATGAAGGGTGTTATCGACGGAGCGTGGAATGAAGAACTGCAAAAGAGAATGGGAACAGGTATCAGACTCCGCTACGACTCTGATGCCAGAGAGTACGACGGCATCTCCGTCCCCATGGCTGGCAAAACGGGTACGACCCAAAACAACACCGACGGCTGGTTCATGGGGCTCACCCCCGACCTGGTAACAGGGGTTTGGGTTGGAGCACAAGACCCTACAATTCGATTCTCAACAACCACCCTCGGTCAGGGAGCAAACACGGCACTCCCAGTCTACGGCTTCTTCATGAAGGACGTTTACGCCGACTCGACCCTGGCAATATCCCAAGAAGATTTCGTACGCCCTGAAACTCTAGGCGGCGACACCCTCAACTGTAAAGATCAAGTCTCACTCAAGGGCCACACCTTTGATTCAGATGGGTTTGAGGACGAGGACTTGTTTGAGTAATTTTGCGACATGGCAATTTCTAAAGTTGTAAACTCTGTTGAAGAGGCGTGTGCTGGCGTATCCTCGGGGATGACGTTGATGCTTGGGGGGTTTGGTCTGTGCGGTATTCCTGAAAACTGTATAGAGGAACTCGTTAGGTTAGGAATAAATGATTTGACCTGCATTTCGAATAATGCGGGCGTCGATAATTTTGGGTTAGGCAGGCTATTGCAGAATCGTCAAATTGTGAAAATGATTAGTTCTTACGTTGGTGAGAATGAAGAGTTTGAACGCCAAATGCTATCAGGCGAGCTCGAAGTTGATCTTATTCCACAGGGATCTCTAGCTGAACGATGCCGCGCCGGTGGCGCAGGAATCCCGGCCTTTTTTACACCGGCAGGATACGGTACCGAGGTCGCAGAGGGCAAAGAAGTTCGTGACTTTGACGGCAAGCCACACATTCTAGAATCGGCACTTACTTCAGACTTTGCTTTTGTAAAGGCATGGAAGGGCGACACAGCCGGCAACCTCATCTTCAAAGCCACAGCCCGAAACTTCAATCCAATGATGGCGATGGCGGGCAAAATTACAGTGGCTGAAGTTGAAGAACTCGTCCCAGTAGGCGAACTCGACCCAGGTCAAATCCACACGCCAGGAATCTTCGTCCAGCGAATATTCCAAGGT
Source organism: Methanobacteriota archaeon (assembly GCA_002723115.1). GTDB lineage: Bacteria > Bacteroidota > Bacteroidia > Flavobacteriales_D > Sanyastnellaceae > UBA974. Next base: position 17,106 of record PBNL01000021.1, read on the forward strand.
GAGAAGTACGAGAAGAGAATCGAACAAAGGACAGTACGCAATGCTTGATAAGAACGGAATCGCAAAAAGAATCGCCAGAGAAGTTCGGGACGGCTGGTACGTAAACCTCGGCATCGGCATCCCAACCCTAGTCGCCAATCACATCCCAGACGGCATGGAAGTAGAATTCCAATCCGAAAACGGCATCCTAGGCATGGGCCCCTTCCCCATTGACGGCGAAGAAGACGCCGACCTAATCAATGCCGGCAAGCAAACAATCACGGCAATGCCTGGCGCAGTCTACTTCGATTCTGCCACGTCATTCGCAATGATTCGCGGACGCCACGTCCAACTAACTGTACTAGGCGCCATGGAGGTAAGCACCTCGGGCGACATCGCAAACTGGAAGATACCAGGCAAAATGGTAAAGGGCATGGGTGGAGCCATGGACCTAGTAGCAAGTGCCGAGAACATCGTGGTAGCAATGATGCACACAAACAGAGCCGGGGCGTCAAAGCTTTTGCCAGCGTGCACTCTTCCCCTCACCGGAGTGGGATGCGTAAAGAGAGTTGTAACCAACCTCGCAGTACTCGACATTAAGGATGGAGCATTCCATTTGGTCGAACGTGCTCCAGGAGTAAGTGTTGAAGAAATTGTTGCTGCAACTGCTGGCGAGCTTGTTGTTCCAGACGTTGTGCCTGAAATGGAAATTTAGCCCTTCATCACAACGGCAACACTTGCACAATCTCCATCAATTGGAGGAGAAAATTTTGTGACTTTTACCTGAACAGCCTCGGCTAGCGCAAGCTCTGCTTTGAGAGCATCAACTATTCTTTGCCCGACGTGTTCGATCAGCTTAGATGGGATTGCCATCTCGCGTTCTACAATTTTGTGTACCCCGCAATAATCTACTGTGTCAGCTAAGTTGTCGGAACTAGCACTTGGACTAAGATCGGCTGTGATCACTACGTCAACTTGGTAGTTGCCACCGATTTTGGTCTCCTGCTCCATACACCCATGATGCGAGTAGAAGCGCATTCCATTTACCTCTATAAGTCCCATTAGTTGCTTAACTCTGCTTTAATAATTAGAGCTGTTTCGACTCCAGATTTTAATCTAGCCAGCGTTGCTTCTTTGCCCAAATATTCAGCAAATTCGAACATCGATGGCCCGCCACCTGCACCAGTTAGTGCAATTCTAAACGGCAGAAGCACCTGGCCAAACCCAAGCTCCCTCGACTCTAAAAACGCTTTAAACTCAGCCTCAATAACCTCCGCTTTAAAATCAGCGACCCCCTCTAGCACAACACTCAAATCCTCTAAGTAAGATGCGGTTTCATCCTTCCATTTCTTCTTAATCATCTTGAGGTTGAAGTCATCTTTGCACGGAGTTTCGAAAAGCCAATTTGCATCAAAAACCTCACTCAAGAAGCTAACTCTTTCAAGCATCATCCCCACAATGCATAGGGCATCTTTAACAGATAATTCAATCCCCTTTTCTGCTGCCATTGAACTCAGTTCGCTAGCAAGTTCGTCGTGAGGAGTGTCTCTTAGGTAAAGCTCGTTGAACCATTTGGCCTTATCCGGGCTGAACCTCGCTCCCGATTTTACAATCCTATCTAGACTGAAACATTCAACTGCTTCTTCTAAAGTAAATTTCTCTCTTTCGTCACCTGGATTCCATCCAAGCATAAGAAGCATATTTATGAATGCCTCAGGAAGGTATCCGTTCTCTCTGTACCCTGAAGATGTAGCTCCAGATTTGGGATCATTCCATTCGATTGGGAAGACTGGGAAGCCACCAGCATCTCCATCTCTCTTACTCAACTTTCCGTTTCCAGTAGGCTTGAGAATTAAAGGAAGGTGGGCAAATTTGGGTGCATCCCAACCAAACGCCCTGTAAAGCAAAATGTGTAGTGGCGCACTTGGCAACCATTCCTCACCTCTGATAACATGGCTAATTTCCATGTGATGATCGTCAACCACATTGGCCAAATGATATGTCGGAAGACCGTCCATCTTCATCAATACCTTATCGTCCACAACAGCGCTTGAGATGCTTACTTCTCCTCGGATTTCATCAGTGAATACGACATCTTCTGCAGCCTCAGGCGTCTTAAAACGCACAACATGTGGTGTACCGCTTGCGATGAATTCATCCACTTCTTCAGAAGACATTGAAAGTTCGTTTCTGCATCCACCCCTTGTGCTTGCGTCATATTGGAAAACCGCTTTTCTCGATTCAGCGTCAGCACGCATTGCAGCTAATTCTTCTGGCGTGTCAAACGCACGATATGCATTGCCACTTTCTAGCAAATCCTCAACAGCTTTTGAATACAATTCAGATCTAAGACTTTGCTTGTAAGGTCCGTGTTCACCACCCTCTCTGTCACCTTCGTCAATAGTTAAGCCACACCAGTTTAATGCTTCAACAATGTAATCCTCAGCGCCGTCTACAAAGCGGGTTTGGTCTGTATCCTCTATTCTCAAAAGAAACTTTCCTCCGTTTGCTTTGGCAAAAAGGTAATTGTACAGCGCGGTTCTAACGCCTCCCATGTGGAGAGGTCCTGTAGGGCTTGGGGCAAATCTTACTCTTACACTCATGTTGCACTTGGTTGCAGATTGCGAAGGTACATCGCACGTCCATCAACTCTGCACTATCGCATACAAAGTAGTTGTATTAGACCAAACTTTCCCCTAGATGTTTGCCTCAGAATTAAATCAAAAACATATGAATGCATTACGCAACAAAGTCCAATTGATTGGCAGACTTGGAAAGGACCCTTAGTCCTTCGTATTTGACGACGGCAAGATCAAAGTAAGATTCCCCATTGCAACAAATGAAGCTACAGGGGTGCTGATGGAGAGAAAACGGAAAAGACTCAGTGGCATGATATAATTGCTTGGGTGCTCTTGGTGAGATTTCAAATCAATATCTGAAAAAGGGATCTGAGATAGCACTTGAGGGTAAGATCATGTATCGCAGCTATGACGATAAAGAAGGGATTACTCGCTACACTACTGAGATTGTGATAAAGGAAATGCTCATGCTTGAAAAGAAGCCTGAACTAGCGTAATTGGCTTTCGGAGGGCTCGGTTTTAAGGTCTGTAAATCAGTTATTCTTACGCGTGATTTTTAGAACTACTTCCGAGCTCTCTTTTCTTATAAAATTCATTGGTTAGCCATAGGTCAGTAAGTACCTTTACACTCGACTATTAAGTTCACCATGAGCAATAACGGATTATTAAAATCTTCCTTAGCGAAGAAGTATATGATGGCTCTCACAGGGCTTTTCCTTTGTTTATTTCTGGTAGGTCATCTGCTAGGAAATCTTCAATTATTTATTACTGGACCTGAAGGCGCAGAAACGTTTAACCTCTACGCTAAATTCATGACAACCAACCCCTTGATTAAGGTGTTGTCGTATTTGACATATGCGAGTGTGTTGTTTCACGCAATAGATGGCCTTGTTCTGACCATCCAAAACCGCAAAGCAAGACCAGTTAAATATGTGGTTGAAAAAGGCTCAGCGAACTCTTCTTGGAGTAGCCGCAACATGGCTCTTCTAGGAACAATTTTATTAGTTTTCATCGTCACTCACATGCAGCATTTTTGGTATGTGATGCACTTTGGCGAAGTTGGTCACGTGTTGATAGGAGGTGAATCGATCAAAGATCTTCACACAGTTGTTGTTGACTTTTTCAATCCTAGCTTCAACTAAAGCCTCTTTGCAATCCATCATCATTGACTCT
>PBNL01000022.1 GCA_002723115.1 Methanobacteriota archaeon
CGAAGAAGATCGTTACCCTCACGAGTTCTCTCACCTACACCTGCAAATACTGAGATACCCTCGTATCCTTTTGCGATGTTGTTAATGAGCTCCATAATAAGTACTGTCTTACCTACACCGGCACCTCCGAAAAGACCAATCTTTCCACCCTTTACGTAAGGTTCGATGAGATCAATTACTTTAATGCCTGTAAATAGTACATCAGTTGAAGTACTAAGCTCCTCAAAAGTTGGAGCCTCTTGGTGAATGCTACGTCCGTTGTCCTTGCTAACAGAACCGATACCATCAATCGCGTCTCCAACTACGTTGAAAAGACGTCCTTTAATAGCCTCGCCAGTTGGCATTTGGATTCCAGATCCTGTTGCTTCAACCTGCATCCCACGACTAAGTCCTTCTGTTGCGTCCATAGAGATCGCTCTAACAGTGTCCTCACCAATGTGCTTTTGAGTTTCTAAAATAAGTTTACCACCTTCAACCTGAACTTCTAATGCGTCTAGGATGTTAGGTAATTCAACCCCTTGAGGGAAACGGACATCTACTACTGGTCCGATAACTTGTGCTACTACTCCTTGTTGTACTGACATTTTATTTTGTCTTGACATGTATAATTGACCGCAAAAATACAATAAGACTTACGAATAATTCACCTATTACCTACCTAACTTTATACCCTTGGAAGTTTACAATAGCACAAACAATTTTAATTCCACTGAACCTGTAGTTCTTACTATTGGAACTTTTGACGGGGTCCACGCTGGACACCGCGCAGTTATTGACGTTTTAAGGAGGAAAGCCGATGAAATTGGAGGCAAAACTGCACTACTTACTTTCCACCCACACCCAAGGGTAATTTTGCATCCTGGGAATCATGGTTTAAAACTTTTAAATACCATGAATGAAAGAAAGCAGCTTTTAGAAGATGCTGGGCTGGATTATCTAATTATTGAAGAGTTTAATTTGGACCTTTCGAGACTTACTCCTCTTGAATATGTAAAGAACCTATTATCCGATGGAATAAAACCCCAAATAGTTGTTATTGGAGATGATCACAGGTTTGGACGCAATAGAGAGGGTGATTTCAACGCTCTTAGTGAGATGGGTAAAATGTTTGGCTTTGAAGTTGTAGCTCTTGATGCGGAATTCGTCAATGATATTAGAGTAAGTTCGACTAAAATTAGACACGCCATTTATGATGGTGACGTGGTACACGCATCAGAACTTTTAACACGCAATTTTCCTCTCACAGGTAAAGTTGTTGAAGGCCAAAAACTAGGCAGATGCATTGGTTATCCAACTGCAAATCTCAAGTTAGAAAGTGATATTAAAATTTTGCCTAAAAATGGTGCCTATGCCGTTTGGGCTTTTACGCCTGATGGATGTAGGCATAAAGCAATGCTAAATATTGGGGAAAGACCTACTGTTTCTAACTCAGAAGAACAATCTATTGAAGTAAACGTTTTAGACTTTGATGGAGATTTGTACAATGAAAATTTGAGAATTGAAGTTGTTCAGCGAATCAGAGATGAAAGAAAATTTGGAGGAGTTGATGAGTTAAAAGCAGCGCTTAATGAAGATGAACAATTCACTAGAAAAATATTGAAGTGATGAGGTGGATTGTGACTTTAGGTTTGATTTGGGGGTTTGGGGTTTTAAATGCTCAATCAACTTTTGAAGATCTTAATGATGCAATTGAGGCTAAAAATGCAGGTCAACAGGTATTACACTTAGATCTAAGAAAACAAAAGTTTAAAGAAGTACCAGAAGAAATTAGACAGTTTAAAAATCTTAAGTCGCTTACTCTAGATAAAAACAAGATTGAAGTTCTTCCCAATTGGTTAACTGAGCTTGTCTATCTAGAAATACTCAGCGTGTCTAATAATAAACTTGAAGAATTTCCATCAGTGGTTCTAGATTTGGATTCATTGAGAACCTTAAAATTAGGAGACAATTACATTGACAAAATTCCTCTTGACATAGATAAATTGTCAAACCTGGAAAGTTTATGGTTGTGGTCAAATGTCATTCGAGAATTCCCTGCATCTTTAAGTGATATGCCTCAATTAAAGTATTTAGACCTTTTATACAACGACATGCTGCACGAAGAGCAGGTATGGTTGCGTGAAATTTTACCTAATGTGGTGATAGAATTATCTGATCCATGCACATGTGATTTCGATGACGAATAAATTACGCATAGTAATTTGTGGCGTAGAGAATTCAGGCAAAACAACACTTGCAAGAGAACTTGCCCAGCGCCTAGAAATGAACCTAGTAGAAGAGCAGTGTAGATTTTCAAATCAAATAATTTCAGGGGATTATTCTAATTCAACACTTGAGCATCTTCACAATCGTCAAGAAGAACTAGTTGTTGATGGTATTGAAAAATCAGAAAACGGAGTCATATGTGATACATCGTCTTTCGAATTGAGAATGTGGTCTGTTGAAGAGTTTGGGATAGATCTTGACCTTGAAACTAGGGTGCCTGTTGACCTTTATATCTTTTGTAACACATTATCAATTTGGGAGGAAGACCCATTGAGAAAATTGCCTGAATTAGAAGCGAGGAAAAATCACGAACGGAAGTTTTTGGAGTTCATCAAGGGTGTTAAAATTGTAGTTTTACCCGAAATGGACTTTGAGTCAAGGGTCATTAAAGCAATAGAGATAATTGATGAATTACGCGTTTGACAAAACAATAGAACTCATGGCTGTTGCAATGAGTTTGCTCTACACTCTGATGTATTTGGTGGGTTATATGCCCGAAGCTTTCATGCCTGCAGCAATAGGAGCCGGTCTATTTACTTACTTGTGTTATCAGAGAGAGATTTATGCAGAGGCATTCCTCCAAGGGTTTTATATCCTGATGGCTATACTTGGGTTTTACTTTTTCTACTATGGATACCCTGTTAGCGAGTGGGAGACTACAGACAATTTGGTACTGATTGCAGGATCGTTGATAACGAGCTATTTGCTTGGTCTTTACTTGAGGAAAAACACTACGTCTAAGCTACCTTTTGTCGACTCTTTCACAACTGTCTTTAGCTTGGGTGCTACATGGTTAATGATCACCAACATTCCAGATAGTTGGTATTACTGGATGGTCATAAATGGTGTGAGTATGATACTCTATTACAAAAGGGGGCTTAAGTATGGGGCAATACTATTTCTAATCTACTTACTGATGTCAGTAGACGGATGTATTGAAAGTATTACTTGGTTTGAAGACTTAGTCGGTCTTCTGATTTGAATTATCGTATGATAAACTTAACCGGAATTGTGTACTGAACACTTACGTTCTTACCTCTTTGCTGCCCCGGATCAAACTTAGGTAGAGATTCAACAACTCTCTTTGCCTCTTTATCAAGTCGTGGATCAACTTCACGCAGAATTTTCACATCCTTAACGTATCCGTCTTTTCCAACAACGAAGTAGACAAACACTGTTCCTTGAATACCTGCTTCCTTTGCGATAAGTGGATACTTTGTGTTTTTACTAACGTACTTGATAATCTCCATTTGAGTACACTGATGACGCTCATCACCTCGCATGCTCTTACATGGCCCAAGTGCAGGCATGTTTTCTACAATCATAAATGGAGTGTCGTCCTCTAGATCCTCGTCATCCTCGATGATTTCTATCTCAGTATCCTCATCTAGTTCAATATCCTCAATCTCTAATTCCTCTTCAATTTCTTCCTCATCGTCAACAATTTCAATTACAGTTGTCTGCTGTGGTGGAGGTGGCGGAGGCGGTGGAGTTACAATGTTTACTGGAATCTCCTCGTCGTCAAGAAGATCAGCTTCAAAGTTTAGTGCTTGTCTGATCGCAACATCATAGCTTGTCCAACTCAATGCTAACAGAATAATTGAAAGCGAGGCAATAAAGCCAAGTGCGCGCCATGAAGAACGCTTATTTTCTAAATCAGCTTTAGGTGTTTTACGGCTTATCATCTGCTTAAATTCTAGGGTTCGAAATTACTAAATCCACTCGTAATCATTCAAGTATTATGCCAGTTTATGCATAAATACCTGTTTTAGCCTAATGAAGCAGCATATGCATCAGCATCCATCAATGCTTCTAGATCTGCAGTGTCACTCACTTTTACCTTAATAATCCAACCCTCACCAAAAGGGTCATTATTGATCAATGAAGGATCATCTTCCAGTGCTTGATTGAATTCTAATACTTCTCCAGCAACGGGTAAGAAAAGATCACTCACCGTTTTCACGGCCTCAATTGTACCAAATACTTCTTCAGCATCCAGCTCCTCCCCTTCAGTTTCAACTTCTACAAAAACTATATCGCCAAGTTCACCTTGTGCATAGTCTGTAACTCCAACTGTAGCGATGTCGCCCTCTAGTCTGATCCATTCGTGATCAGAAGTGTAACGTAAGTCAGTAGGTATATTCATGTTTATTGATTCAAATTGAAGCGAATTGCAAATCCCGAATTAATGTTTGAAGTTGCAAATGACGTGGAGATTTTGGGAGAAGTCAACTGTTGATCGTAGAAAGCTCTTAAAGTTACCTTATCACTTACTTCTAAATCGCTTGAAAATTTAATCGAAACGAGCTTTTGACCAGCTGTAACTTGGTTTTGCTCTTCTTCCATTTTTCTGATAATTGTGCTATTATCTCTAATGTTTAAATCTAAACGCAGTAACAAATCAGTTTCCTTAAGCATTCTGATTGGAAGCTTGCCGTAAGTCTTGATAAAAGGATTTCTCACCTGATCAAACTTATACCCAATTCCAATTACAATACCATTACTCTTAGTTTCAGTAATCTGATAATTTGCTAAACCAAAACTTACATTCCTATCCCTTGTTAACTCAACCTTAAGTTGTGGTTCATTGTTGTTCGCTGTCTTAATCGTCATATCAAGACCAATTAAAGGCGACAACTGCTCAGAAATACTTACAGTGTTAAACTGTCTTTGGCTTATGTAATTCCCTTCAGGTCCATTATCTATTGCACCTGGCAAACCGCTGGCATCTTCTTCATACTGCAAATTAGTAGTGTACGAAGTACTCATTGTTGAGCGATAAGTGTGATTCAAGTTAAATCTTCTGAAGGTCTTTTTAAGAGATGGTATCTTGCTCAATCCGTCATAGGAAACCCTCCAGTTTGGCGCAACCTTCGTCTTCATCACATCTAGATTTACAGTAGATGGATCCTCACCTAAATACGCACTTAAGAAAGCTGGGATTGTAACGTCTTGTGAAGTCCCTCCCCAACCTGCATAATACCCCGTTTCAGGATCAACTTCAGTTTCATTAAATGTCTGATCATTTAATCTAGATGAGATTGTTTGTCTATAGTCTAACAGCCTTTCCCAGATTTCTGAGTTAAAATTCTCATCGTCATCTATAAATGCAGTAGGCCAAGAGAATACTGTAGCAGAGAAGTTACCTGTCTCAGTTGGACTCTGATAAGCCCAATTTTCAATTGCTTCATCGTAACGGAAGAAGCTCTGATGATTCCTAGAAGTAGTCTTGTTAGCAGTTAACTCAATCTTAAAGTGTCTAATCGGCTCAACATTCACTCTAAAATTAAATGTCTCGGTAAAAGATTCTGTGTACTGTTGGTTGAGCGTTGGCTCCGCTACTAGCCACCCTTGCTCTGCAGCATCCACAGCAAAATCATTTATTCTGTTACCGAATAAATCTGTGTTCTGGTGACCTATTAGGAAAAGTGGCCCTGGAGCAGTTAGCGTAGAGTTAAATCCAGAGTACCTAGCCTGTTCTCCATAACCCGGAAGCATTATTCCTTCATTACGCGAGAACGATCCGCTTACATTTTGGATTCCCATAGCAAATCTTAAAATGTGCTCTAGAGGATTAATATTCCACTCTCTTTTTTCCTTTTCCTCTTCCTCTTCTATGTTACCAAAACCATCGCGCCTCTCATTGCTCACATTGTTATTGGTTCTCTTTTTTGGCCTCTTATTATTAATCTTCTTTAAATAAGGTACTCTATTGTAAAGCTTTAAGAAATTAGCTTGACCATTAAGACTTAAATTCCTAGAATTCTGGATAGTCGCTCCTAAATAATCTTGAGTAAATGGCGCTCTATCCCATCTGAATGAACTCTGGTAACGTGCATCACCTGAGATGAAATTGCACAATGGGATTTTGTCAAACGGCAACTTATATGAACCATTAACATTGTGGTTATATGTCGTTACCTCTCCCGCATTTCGCAGGTTTGTTATCACTGTATCTACATAGCTCTGATACAGAGAATCCTCTCGGTCAATTATACCCGCAGGCTCACCTACTAATGCATTAGCTTGAGCTGAATAATCAAACTTAATAGCTGACGTTAGATCATATTTTAAAATATAATTTCTATTCCAATTCCAAGACTTTAGTACCTGAGTATTGATCAATAGAGGAGTCTCAATATTCAAGAGGTCCTCTGTATTATTTCTGATTCTACTCGTTTGGTACATCCTCTCCATCTGAGTATTTACACTTACCTGCTTAGGTGCTAGATAGAAATTAAAATCATAGAGCCACTTTGTAAACTCATTATCCAGGAACTTAATCTTATTGAATGGCTTAAAGTTTTTGGGTCTGTTCTGCCAATTGTAGGCCAAACCGCCTCTATGCTCAACATTCAACTCAAACTCAGTATTGATATCCCTTCTGTACTGCTCGTTGAAACTATAGTTACCCGTGAAATTGCTGATCTTCAAGAAGGACAGTGGGCCGCTGTTTTGGGATGATCCTCCACGACCTCCTGCGCCACCACGGCCGCTCATTCCGCCACCAATAGCACCACCTCTCGATGAGCTTACAATGTCTTTAGAATTCTTAGAATCTTTTGCTCCTCCACCTGCATCATCTCCACCTCTATTGTTTCTATCTCTAGAACCACCATTCCCTCTCGAAGATCCTTGAGGATTGAATTTTATGCTAGAGAAATTGATGCTCCTAAGCCTATTTACCGATTCAGTTTTCTCCAACCTAGCAGTAGGCAAATCCAAATCTGAAATCTCCTGGTCAGGAGAGAGTGGATCAAACTGCGGAGTAGAAATTTGGTTCGAGAATCCAACATACATTGGAAGTTGAAGCCCGAGTTTTTGAGGGAAAAGCTTCCCTAGCTGAATAGTTCCATTCGCATCAATTCCCTTAATCGTCTCCCTCTGTCTTTCCTGAATTCTTTCTTCTAATCCTCCCCATCCTGGAGTAGACATGTTTGCTGCAAGGTTTACATTTCCTAAGTCAGCTAAAGTTGCATTTACTCTTGCAACTGCTGCCCAACCACCATCTTCATTAAAATCTGAAAGCCTCAACTCGTTAGCCCAAACCACAGCACACTTATCCAACCCATCATCAACTTCACTAAAGACATTCGTATCCTTATCTGGATTTCTTACACCCACCATAACCATGACTACGTTGGAAAGGTTAGGATTACCCTTTACAGAAATCCTTGCCACCCCGTCGTACTCAGCATACTCCATAAAAACGGGCTGCTCGCTCTCATTCCTAGCTTGCTTTATGAGCTGAAGTTTCTTCAGCTCAATATCCATTTGGTTTTCTTCAGGCCAAATAAGCTCATCATCAGAAGTATACCAAGGAGTAACAGTAAGAGGGATCTCGTACTCGTAATAGTTATTGTCAAAATCCGATCCTAACCTTATAAATCCTGTTAGATCACCATCGTTTAAAGGCTCTCCATTAGCACCAGGTTCAGCATGGAAGTACATCTTTAATCGTCTGTACATCCTCATGTCGTAATTGATATTTCTATATGCACCCCTTGCGTCACCATCAGCTAAATCACAAATCTCCATAGACAGCGACTGCTCATTAAGCCTTCTTGCATTTACTGCCGCAACATCAATCTCTCTAATAATTCCTGGGGGGGTTAAGTATGGAACAGGTTCTCTATTTCCGTTCTCCTCAATATTTACAGCATTCAAATTGAACGTGGTTGCTGAAGGGTCCTCGGGCTCAACCTCTTGTGCTCCAGCAAGGCTTCCAATATACTTTCTCCATTCTCCTCTGATCAATTCCATCCTTGCAAAACGAATCGTTACCGGCTGAGTCCAACCCTTCATAAATAACCTCATAAATCTGATTGAACGGAAATCAGAAATTGCTCCTACTTTGCTTTCAAATTCTCTTACAGGAATTTTAAATTGATACCATGTTATAGGTTTTTGCTCAGAGTTAGTAGCGCTTTGACTTAGTGTAGTATAAACATCAGTGATGTAATTATTTCCAACATTGATCTCACCTAAATCAGAAGGTCTCATACTAATCTTATACTGGTAATAGCTTTCAATAGTACCCAGAGTTATATCCTCGTTGATATCCTCAGTATTTGGAATGGTAGTAGATGTGATTGGATAACCATTAGGAGATCCTGTATCTGAGTTACCCTCATACCTGCTGAATTTTTTATACCTATCGATGATGTTTAAATCGGCAGCTTGGGCATCTGGGTTTCTAAAATATTGAAAGTCGTCAGCTGAAGGATCATCTTCTATCTCTGAAAGAGCTTGTGCCGTTAATTGTCCAGAAGATTCAAGGCCGTCGAGCCATTCACTGAAGAATACTCTTTCATCATTTGAATTCAATCCGTCAAGACCCACGTCTTGCATCGCATATGATCCAGTACTATTGTCAAATGCATTAACAACGTTGAAAATTGAAGGATCAGGGTATACTGCTAAGTCACTTGTTTGAGTTGGTTGATCTGGATTGTTTGCTGATGGTAATCCATTCTCAAATTCAAGTTGACTGTCATTCAATACATCCTCACTTACGTTACCTAAATTGATATAAAGATCACCTCCCGTTGTGTTTTCAGAATCCTCATTAAATGGATCCATAACCCAAAACTGAATGTACTCAATATTAGCAGCTTCAAAGTCTGTTGTGGTTAGAGCTCTCTGTACGCCGGCCCATCTTGTTCCTGGATCTTGAAGCCCACCTTCAGCCGTCATTCCCGAAGCAAGGCCTGATTCACCTTCTGCAGGAATGTAGTTGTAAGGTCCTCTTTCATCCGGCCAATAAGTCAAATCAAGTGTCGGGATATTTCTTGGTGTTCCAGGTTGATAATCTCTATTTGGGAATATCTCTTGCTCCAGGATTTGACGCATTCTATGATCATGTCTTACGTCATTACTAACCTGACCATCTTGTAATCCAGAACCAGAGTAAAATGCCGGGTCAATCGTATACCATGCAAGCGCAGCCCTATTGTAATTATATATAGGCGAAGCCTCAAATGTACTTTCTGGGAATAAGCTTGGGTCCTTAGGAGTTGATGCAAGGAACCACCTTGATATTGATCTTATATCTATCGTCGATTGAGATCCCTCAAAGTCATCGATATATGCATTACCCGCTGAACCGATTGCCCTACTATGTCCAGGAATCAAGTATGCTCCCTCGGCACTTACATCAATAGTAGAAGTGGATGTCGTTGAATAGAACGGTAGAAGATCAACCATTTTGGTTAACATTCTACTCTCTGTTTGCCAAGTAAAATCTGTCCCTAAAATCGTGTTGTTTACAGGCTCATCTCCAATATCTACCTTTTGAGTCAATGGCCTTTCTCTCATATTGAGGAAGGTCGCACCTATTGTAAAGTCATCACTTGCAACATAGTCAAACCTAGTTCCAAGAAGGGTCTTGGTTTGAATGTTGAACATGGAATTCGACTCGAGGCTTACCCTGATGGTTTGGCCTGATTCAAGAAGACCATCATTAATAATTCTAACCCTTCCTAAATTATAATCAACAGTGTAGTCCTGGTTCTCAATCAACCTAACTCCACCCGCGGTTACAGTTACAGAACCCTCAGGTACGTTCAATGCGTTTAGTGAAATCTCGGAAGAACTTTGAGACTGGAACTGACCCTTTATGTAATATCTGTTTAGAGATGGGATCTGTTGAGCCGCGGTCTTGGTGCTGTCGTATAGAGGGTCGAAAACTAGAGTTGCAATTAATGAACTAGCTAGGTTTGGATCCTCTACCCTTGCTTCAATCTCTTCTCGTAATCTATCACCAAATGGTTCGACGGAGGGGAAAAATATTCTACCGTTTTGGCTATTAATTGTTCCACCTTGGGTCGCTGCATTATCAACATAATCGAAAACACCATCGGGATTGGGCATGGTGTTAATGTCCATCCTGTCCAGTCCCAAAAGCTGAAGAAGCAATGTTCCATCTAGTGGTGAACGAGGGATGTAATTGAGATCTACACCAGTCGATGGATCGTTATACCAAACTCCCAATCTAAAATCCTCTTGACTTAAACCAAACGCCTGCATGCTGTAGACATTTTTCATCATACCCTCCCATAGTGGAGATGGATCGCCGTTGTTCAAGTCAAGCTGTGTGATAGAAGATTTAAGCATCTTCAATACCAAAGCACCAGGGGCTGTAAAACCGTCTTGGGCTAAAGTACCTACCTGATATGTTTGGCCATCTAAAGTATACTCATAAGCAACACCTAAAACTTCTGCATTGTTCAGCGATTGCCTCAATGAAATGAAACCCAATCTAGAATTGTAAGTAAACTCAGATTGAGTCAACTTCCTCGCATTACCAACTCTTTCATAGTGTACACCTTGAGCAAATTGCATAGGCATAACTCCCTGAATAGCAGCATTGGCACCAGTGAAGCCCATTATACTTTCGTTGGAAACGAAGTCCTGGAAAATATCGTTGTTATAGTTATTTGCAGCCTTGTTAGCTGTCGGCACTGTGGTTGCATTGTCAGTCAATTGATCTACCGGCAGGTTTGAACTGATGTAATCTGGATGCTCACCTAAGTCTGTTACTGCAATAATATTTCTTACATCCTGAGTGTTTGCCTGTAGGTTCACTACCCAAACCTCTATTCTATTTATTATCACTCCTGAATTGGGAACAGGCAACGTTTCCATTGCTTCATCGTAATTTTCACGGAAGTATTGAGATAGGAAATAGTGTCTGTTTGCCTCGTAATCGTCAGCTCGGATGTTGAATTCTTGGGTTTGGGCTCCTCCCTCAACTTCGATATCTCTTCTCTCACCCTTTTGCTGGGAAATGATTGTAGAATTGTATAATCTTCCCCACTGAGTCTCCATCTTGACACCAAATAAACTTTGAGATCCAGTGATTAATGTTCCCTGAAGTGGAAGCGAAATATTACCCGCCTCTATATTCTTCATGATGTCATCTTCCTCTCCCTGGAAACCGATATTCATCTGGTTTTCAAAATCAAACAGGGACTCAGTGTTGTACTGTGTCCCAAGTTCAATTTTATCACCAATCTTTCCTGTGATATTAAGCTGAATCCTTTGATCAAAATCAAAAGTCGTCACCCTTCTCTGTCGTTCTGGTATTCGGGGATTTTCAGTGTTCGAGCTATTTATCCCAAATGATATTTCTGCAGAACCTTGTGGTATGATTTCAATTTCATTTGTCCCAAACAACATCTCAAACAGTTCGTTGTCGATTTCCAGTTTTGGTGCAAAGGCTCGATTAGCTTCGTCGTCTTCTTCCTGGAGCTGATTCCAAAATTCTGTCAGGTTACCAGATATATCGTAATCCAAAAACTCATCAAGTGTGAACAAAGACGATGGCCTAAATTGTAGAGTGTCTCCTATTGTCTGTTGAACTATATACTGACCAGAAATGGGGTCGTAAACAACTCCATAGTTGATGTTTTCAGGCCAATCTAGACTTATACCTCCTGTGTTTTCAACAGGATTGAACTCGTCTTCGCCGCCATGAGGAAGCGGAAGATCTATTTCAGTGGTATCAGTGTCTTCAGAAGTTTGGGCGTGTGAGACTAGGCTGCATAATAGCAAAGCAAATAGGATGCCCCAATAGGCACTTATTCTAGCGATTTTATTCACCTATCTTCTCGTTTAAAGCTCCTTCAGTGCTAGTTTAATCAACCCTTCCAGCGCTATTGCACCTTCCGTTCTTTGAATAATCCCATCAAGAGCTTTATCCACGCGTTTTTTGTCAAAGCCTAAAGAAGTCAAAGCCATTAACGCTTCATTCTTTATTCTATTGTGCGGCGAAGATATTTCAGATAATGTCCCCGAAGACCCAGTTTCTACAGCAACTTTATCCTGTAGGTCAATGATTATTCTAGATGCAGTTTTGGCCCCAATTCCTTTTACCTTTTTCATAGAGTCTACATCACCTGAAGCGATAACCTCAGAAGCAGTTGCAGAATCCATTGCAGATAGTATCATTCTAGCAGTATTTGCCCCAACTCCACTTACGCCTACAAGTAGCAAAAACAGCTTTCTTTCCTCAGTTGATGCAAATCCATAAAGGGTTTGAGAATCCTCCCTTACCACCAAATGTGTATGAAGGAAAATGTCTTCCTGATCGGGAATAGTTTCAAATGTTGTTAGGCTGATCAAGACCAAATATCCTACGCCACCACAATCGATCACTACATGTGTAGGATGCTTCTCAACCAATCTTCCGTGTAAGTGGTTGATCATCTCGCTTTATTTTGGGCGTCGACTACTGCAAGTCTTACCATATCAACAATTTCCTTTGCTGTCGAACCCTGTTGTAGGATATGAACAGATTTTTTCATTCCAAGAAGAACTGGTCCTTGTGCCTCTAATCCACCCATCTCCTTCAATAATTTATAGGAGATATTTCCAGCGGCAAGATTTGGGAAAATCAAGGTATTGACTCTTCGCTTATGTAAAATTGAAAATGGGTAGGATTCTCCTAATAATTCTTGGTTTATTGCGAAGTTTGCTTGGATTTCACCATCAACAATTAGATCTGGGTGATCCCTATGTAAAATTTTAGCTGCTGCTGCCATCTTCTCTGCATCTTCTCCTTTTGAGGAACCAAAATTAGAATAGCTCAATAAAGCAATCCTAGGTACAATTCTCAGCCTTCTTACAGCCTCAGCCATTAAAAGAGTAATCTCTACAATTTCTTCAGCTGATGGATTTACATTGACAGTCGTGTCTGCAAAGAACATAGGGCCTTGTTTGGTTTGCAAGATGTACATTCCTGCAACCTTGTTGACACCTTCAGCTTTACCAATAACATGAAGAGCTGGCTTAATAACATTTGGGTAGTTTCTAGTAAGTCCTGATACTAGAGCATCAGCTTCTCCTGTTTCAACCATCATAGCTCCAAAGTAATTTCTCTGGCGCATATTTCTTCCGGCCTCCAAAGCTGTGAGTCCGTTACGCATTCTACGGTCGTACAAAATTTTACCATATCTAGAACGCCTTTCAGCCTCTTCGTCTGAACGCGGGTCGATAATAGTAGCTGCACTCAGCTTGAGACTATTCTCTTCAATTATCTCAAGTATTTTTTCACGACGTCCTATAAGAATTGGATGAGCTATCCCCTCATCAACAGTCTGTTCAGCTGCCTTAAGCACTTTGTAGTGTTCTGCTTCAGCAAAAACAACTCTCTTAGGATTCTTAATAGCTCTATTGCTAAGAGAACGTGAAAAATTTGTAGCCTGACCTAACCTTTTCAATAGTGTTTGTTCGTAATAAGTCCAATCTTTAATTGGCTCTCTTGCTACACCTGAGTCGATTGCTGCTTTTGCAACAGCTGGCGCAATTGCAGAAATAAGTCTTGGATCTAGAGGTTTAGGAATAATAAGATTACGTCCAAAAACAAGTGATTGCTCTTCATATGCCTCACTCACCTCATCCGGCACAGTCGCTTTAGCTAGAGATGCAATAGCTCTTACAGCTGCAAGCTTCATTTCATCATTAATGCATGTGGCCCTTACGTCTAATGCTCCCCTGAAAATGAATGGAAATCCTAGTACGTTATTAACCTGATTTGGGTGATCCGATCTTCCGGTTGCCATAATGATATCTTCCCTAGCAGATATAGCTTCATCATATGGAATTTCAGGTTCAGGATTAGCTAAAGCAAAAACAATAGGGTTTGCTGCCATACTCTTTATCATATCTGCATCAACAAGTCCGCCTTTACTTAAACCAAGGAACATATCCGCTCCACTTAAAGCTTCTTTCAAAGAATTGAATTCATTCTTTGTTGCAAAATCCTCTTTTCTTCCGTCTAAATCTTTTCTGCCTGAATGAATATGACCTTTACTGTCAAATATTGCAATATTCTCTTTCTTTAGACCGAGCATCATATAAAGCTCTAAACAAGACATTGCAGCAGCACCTGCTCCACTTACAACTATCCTAACATCCTTTATATCTCTTGCTGTTAGCTCAAGAGCATTCAACATAGCAGCTGCAGAAATAATAGCGGTACCATGTTGATCATCGTGCATTACAGGAATGTCTAATTCCTCCTTGAGTCTTCTTTCGATTTCAAATGCACCAGGAGCTTTAATGTCTTCAAGATTTATTCCACCAAATGTTGGAGCAATAGCCTTTACTGTTGAAACAAAATGATCAACATCAGTTGCATCAACTTCAATATCAAAAACATCAATGTCAGCAAATACTTTAAAGAGTACTCCCTTTCCCTCCATTACAGGTTTCCCTGCACTTGGTCCAATATCACCTAAACCAAGCACCGCAGATCCATTACTAATTACAGCAACTAAATTGCCCTTAGATGTATACTTGTAAACATCGTCCGGATTCTCAGCAATTGCTAAGCATGGTTCAGCTACTCCTGGACTATATGCCAAGGATAAATCCCTATGTGAACTATATGGTTTCGTAGGGACTACCTCGATTTTCCCCTTTCTACCACGTGAGTGATAGTCAAGAGCTTCCTTTTTATTTGGAGATTGCATTTAGCTTATTTTGCTACAACAAATCTCTTTGTTGAAATAGCAATTCCTTCTATATCTAAAGTTGTAAAGTATAATCCTTCAGATAGGTCTTCAGCATTTATAATTACTCTACCATCTGAACTAAGTGACGTGTGCCTTATAACTACTTTGCCTGTTATATCCCTTGTGGTGATTTCTCCTATTTTTCCAGTTGGCACTTTATAGCTAACGTAGCTTTCCGATGTTACTGGATTAGGGTAAGCAGTAGAAATTGAAGCCCCTTCAAATAGGTTTGGTTTAACATCTTCAGTAGCAGAAACAACATATGTAATTGTAGCACATGTTCCAACAGCTTGGTTGCCTACAGGGTGAAAACAATACTCAATTGTTGAAGTCCCTGTAACTCCATTTGGATAGAAATACGGTATGAATGTAGTGTCTACTCCGTTTTGAGGAATATTTACAAGGAAGCCAGAATTTGAATTAGAAGCATCTGTCCCATAGTTGTAACAAATTGGCCCCCAGCAAAACTTTTCAAATGACCCCTCTGCTCCTCCAACATATGGATAGTTATATGGATCTACTACGTCTACAAAGTTTCTAGAGCACATCAGTTGCATAGTGCCAAACTGATTATTCGCAACATCCCAATGAGTAGAAATCTCGCCAGACTCTAATGTGTCCAATGCAACAAAAATTGTATCTGTCTCAACAGTGATTTCCGGTTGAGCAATTGCTTGTCCTGATACTAGAAACACTAGCATCAATAGCAGATAATTTATTTTGGTACGAATCATGTATGCGAAGTTAAGACATACTAAATGAGTAGAATGCCTTTTCTTTGCAACATATCTCAAAAACAAGAAAATGAAACATCTATACTTTGCATTGATTCTCCTTGTGGGAATGAGCACAAGTGTTATCGCACAAAACGTAGCTTCAGTAAACCTTAAGAACTTAGAGGGTATGACTGTAAATCCTTCGGATTTAGTGGGAAAGGGACACCCAACTGTGATTTGCTTTTGGGCTACTTGGTGCAGCCCATGTAAAAGGGAATTGAACAATTACATGGATTACTATGTTGATTGGCAGGACGAAACTGGAGTTGAGATTATAGCTGTAAGTATTGATGATTCTCGTTCTATGAGTCGCGTTGCTCCTTTTGTTACTAGCTCAGGTTGGGAATATGAGGTACTTCTTGATCCAGGGCGCGATTTTGCTAGAGCAATGCAGGTTATCAATGTCCCTCATACTTTCTTAGTAGATGGTGAGGGAAAAGTTGTTTGGACACATAACAATTATTCTGAGGGAGACGAAGAGGAGCTTTATGAGGAGCTACTTAAACTAGTGGAATGAGGAAGTTATTTTTATTCTTGTGTTTGGGGCTATCTGCTTTTGCAAGCTCCATAGCCCAAAACGAAGAACGCGAACCCGGTGTTGTCACTGGTAATGTTAGCATTCTATGGCAGTCTTACCAAGAGGATTCTCTAATTGGTGCTGTTGTGCCTCCATCTAAAACAGGATTCAACGCATACTCAAATCTCATTTACACTCAGGGTAATTTTTCTGCTGGACTTAGGTATGAATCATTTCTTAATTCTGTATTAGGTTTTCCTGGAAGATTTAGCGGAACAGGTGTTGGTTATCGTTTTGCTAGATATGAGGATAGAGAAAAGGGAGTTGACGTTACTATAGGAAATTTCTACGAGCAGTTTGGTAACGGAATGCTATTCAGATCTTATGAAGCAAGGGATTTAGGATTAGACAATGCTATGGATGGTATTAGGCTCATCTTAACACCTATTGATGCATTGAGACTCAAAGTTGTTTACGGTAAGCAGAGATTGGATTTTGAAGATGGATTAGTGAATGGTGATGGAATAATTCGTGGGATTAATGGAGAATTGTCATACAACGAATTGGTTTCAAAATTTAATGACTCAAAACTTCGTGTTAATAGTGATTTTTCTTTTGTAAGTAGATTCCAAGAGGGTGGTTATATCATTAGAGATGACAGGATTTTAGAGCTCCCTGAAAACGTTGCAGGATGGGAAGTTGGAACTACTCTTCAATATGGTACTTGGAGCGCTGGTGCGAGCTACACACATAAAATCAATGACCCATCTGCTGACAATGGATATATTTTTAAGGATGGTGAGGCTCTTTCGTATTTTCTTTCAGGAAACGTAAAAAGATTTAGCTTTTTACTCCACAGATCTACATCGGATAATATGAGTTTTAGATCAGACAGAGATCTTTTGCTCTTTGATGTTCCAATTAACAATATTCCAGCAATTACTAAACCTCACACTTACAATCTAGCTGCAACTCTATACCCTTATGCAACTGTCATAAACGGCGAATCTAGCTTCAGAGGAGAATTGTATTACTCGTTACCTAGAGGATCAAAACTTGGAGGTAAGTATGGAACAAAATTGAGCCTAGTTTTTGCAACAGCATATAGTCTTGACACGACTCATTACGATGCACAGTCGACAGAGCGGATAGTTGATCTATACTATAGAAACAGCTGGGGATTTGGTGAAACTTTAAATGTTCAAGACATTAGTTTTGAAATCGATAGAAAATTCACAAAGAATTTCAAGGCTAAAGCCATGTATATGAACCTAAGATTTAACACTCTTGCGGTTCCTGTTACAACAGATTACAAGGGAATAGTAGACGCAAACATAGCTGTTATTGAAACGCAGATTAAAACAAAAAAGCGTCAAAGTCTTAGAACAGAATTTCAAATTCTAACTACTAAGACTGAAGTAAATGACGAAGGTGTAGAAGTCAAACAAGACAAAGGTGATTGGGCCACGGTAGTGGCAGAATACACTTGGAGTCCTCATTGGTTTGTAGGTCTAATCGATCAATATAACTTTGGAAATCCGGACGAAAGTAAGCGTATCCACTACTTATACGGTTCTGCTGGTTATATCAATGGCCCACACAGGTTAAGCATTGGTTATGGTAAGAGAAGAGAGGGTATTTTCTGTGTTGGAGGAGTGTGTCGTGCTGTACCTGCATCTAACGGATTTGAAGTGACATTCACCTCTAGTTTTTAGACATGCAACCTTTATTTAGGCTAATTAGTCTAAATATTAGTATTTTTGTGCCTGCCTTATAGGCAACTATTTGAATTAGAAACAATTAAAACATAAAAACATGAAGCAATTTTACATGCTTTTTGCAGCCCTAACTCTAGGTTTTACTGCTCTAGCTCAACTTCCAAATGGAAGTACAGCACCTGACTTTACTGCTACTGATATCAACGGGAACGAGTGGAATCTCTATTCTCTTCTAGATGAAGGTAAAACCGTTATTTTAGATTTTTCTGCTACATGGTGTGGTCCATGTTGGAATTATGCACAAAGTGGCATTTTAGAAGATCTTTATTCAACTTTTGGGCCAAATGGGACTGACGATGTAATGGTGTTTTATTTGGAATCTGATGATAGTACAACAGATGCTGACTTAAATGGAACAGGATCTGCAACCACTGGTGATTGGGTTTCTATCACAAACTTTCCAATTATTGATAATGCTGGTAGTATTTTCGATAGCTATTCAAACACATACTATCCAACTATATATACAGTTTGTCCCGATTATACATTAGTGGAATCTGGACAAGGTTCATTTGACCAGCATGTTAATGCCGCATTTGCTCCATGCAATAATGATGTTAATGGCGCAGCACCATTAATGTCATACAATGGAGATACATCTTCTTGTGGTGGGGCATACTGGACTGCATCAACTGAAATTAACAACATTGGTTCAGATGTAATAACTACTATGACTTTCGAAGTAAGCCTTAACGACGATGCACAGAGTAACGTGAACTGGACTGGTTCACTTGCTACTGGTGGTTCTGAGGTTGTCGACCTTGGTACTTACTCTGAAACTGGAACTCTTGACGTTACTCTTGTAGAGGTTAACGGAGAGGACTGGGAGTCACATCAAGTAATTGATGTTACGGGTTCTGTTGAATCTGCAAACAATGTTCAGGTTCGTATCATGACTGACAACTGGCCAGAAGAGACTGGTTGGGCTATCATGGATGATAACGGTAATGCTATTGTTGGTTCAGACGTAGGTGCATACGCAAACCAAGCTAACACATTATTCATCACTGATGCTACTCTTAACATGAACGAGTGCTACACTTTCACTATCGTTGATACTTACGGTGACGGTCTTTACTCTTCACAGTGGGGAAATTACGCTGATGGTTACGCGCAAGTTGTAAGCATGGACGGAGCTACTGATCTTGGTTTTGTTCTTGACTACCAAGGAGCATCAGGTTTTGAATTTTCTGAATTAACTATTGGAATGGAGGTGACTTCTTCTACTGGTGTTGAGGAAAATGAACTTACTTCTTCTGTAAGCGTTTACCCTAACCCATTCAATGGAAACACAAACCTAAGCTTTACAGCTACAGAGGCTGGAGAGGCTTCAGTTGTTGTTTACAACCTTGTTGGTGAAAGAGTAATCGACATGAACCTTGGTTCTGTTGCTGCTGGTACACAAAACGTAAACCTAGACTTCAGCTCATTAAACACTGGAATCTACTTACTAAGTGTAACTGCTGCTGGTGAGACTTCTACTCTTAGAGTAACGAACACTCACTAAGAAAATATATTGAAGAAATCCGCGTCTTGTACTAACAAAGTGCAAGCGCGGATTTTTTTTACCTATCAAGAGCATATATGAAACGACTAATTTTTTTACTAGTATCAGTAGTTTTTATCTATTCATCATGCGATGTTATAGATGATCCTATTGTTCCATTTACTGGTGAATACAGTACAGAACTCTACGGAGATCCTCCTGTATTTACAGTAACTGAACAAACTGGGAAGAATGTTTTAGTCGAGGATTTTACAGCTCATCAATGTGGTAACTGCCCACCTGCAGCTGTTATCGCAGAAGGCCTAATGGCAACAACCCCCAACAGAGTTTGCCCATTAGCTATCCATGCAGGTTCACTTGCATCTACAAATGCTGAATACCCAACTGATTGGACTTGCGAGGAGGGTGATTTCTTTTGGGGTCAATTAGATTTCCAAGCAAATCCTCTTGGCAGAATCAATAGACTTGGTGGACCTGGAAATTATTACTCTCCAGCGGAATGGGCCGATTTAGTTGAGCAAGAAATGCACGAGGAGACTCCTCTTGAATTACAAATGCTTTGTGAATGGCAGGGGCAATATGGGCACCTTAACATTCACATTCACGGTCAATATTTTGACGACGTTGAAGGCGACCATACTTTATCCGTTCTAATTGAAGAGTCATATCTAATTGGAGATCAGCTCTATTACGGAAACGATCCAGAGCACGTTACTGATTACGAATTTAACCACCTTCTTAGGGGTAGTGTTACAGGCCCACAAGGTTTAGTCGTTACATCAGACGCAACAAATGGTGAACACTTCCAATCTGACTTTTCGTTTGAGTGGAATAACGATTGGGTGTTGGACAATTGCACTGTTCTTGCTGTTGTGAGTGATGAAGACGGTTACATTGTAAACTGCCTAGGGTACCACATTACAAACTAATGCGACTTAGAGCAATATCTCTAGCAGCATTTATATTTTGCGCCCATACATCATTGGGCCAAACCTCATCTACAGATTCTAAAGAACTTCACTTTAACGGAGGATTCGTTGGTGGAGCTACATTAGCCCAAGTCCACGGAGACGGCATTGGAGGATTCAATAAACTTGGCGTACATCTCGGAGTAACAGTCCAAATCCACAACAACGAATCTAAAGGACTTCACCTTGGAGTTATTTACAATTCAAAGGGGAGCAGAAAGACACAAAATCCCGATGCAGGAGATTACACTACTTGGGCTTACCGTTTTAGATATATAGACATTCCAGTCCTTTATTCAACCCCTATTGATATTTTTCAAATCGACATCGGTCTTCAACCTTCAGTTCTAATTTCAGCTGAAGAAGATATGATCAACAATGGATTTGACCCTACGATAATTCCTGTCAAAGACTTTGATTTCAGCGCAGTGCTAGGAGCAAGTATGGAGATGAATGAGCACTTAAGTTTTTATTCGAGATTAACCCAAAGCATAATTGGCATCACTCCTCTTCCCGATCAGGATCTACCACCTGGAATTTGGTGGGATAATAGGATGAGGAATATGACACTTGAATTTGGCCTTATAGCTCTATTATTTCCTGGTGAATAATTGGCAGCTTTTTCTTTAGCCCAAACTTTTTACTCAATATCTCTCCCTCTGCTTTTAAAAGAACTTCTCCACCAGTGAGGGCGTTTGTGAAATTGTCAAAGAGCATTTTTCTAACTGCACCCTTCCTTCCCTCAACTTTCAATACTACCTCAGTGGTACTCCTTGATTTTAAAACAACAGGATCTTCAATTATTAAATCCCCTGCTATTATTTCACCAATTGATAATTCAATATCTGCAGAAGTAATGTTGAAATCGATGTAATTGGGATTGTACACATTTACAATCATGTCTGACTTGATTCCTTTCAGGCCAAGTTCAAGATTTGTAAATCCAATTACCTCCTCTACTTTGATTTTTTGGAAACATCCCGACAAAGCAACAAGTGCAGTAACGCACACAAAAGCTATAATGGATCTTTTAAGCATTAGCCTCTGCGTAGTACTTGTAGAATAGTGGAATTGTTTCTATGCCTTTGAAGTAGTTGAAGACACCGTAATGCTCGTTTGGCGAGTGAATGGCGTCAGAGTCTAGTCCAAACCCAAACAGTACCGTCTTCAGACCCAGGATTCTCTCGAAGGAAGCAACGATGGGGATAGAGCCGCCGCTGCGAACCGGGATTGGCTCCTTGCCGTAGGTGTCTTGCATGGCTCTTGATGCTGCCTTGTAGGCCGGGTTGTCAGTTGGGGTTACTGCTGGAGCTGCACCGTGCATGGGTGTGATTTTTACGCTAACAGAAGGAGGAGCGATTTTTTCAAAGTGTGCCATGAACTGTTCCGTGATTTTTTCGAAATCTTGGTGTGGAACGAGTCGCATACTGATTTTGGCTGTGGCGATTGACGGAATTACAGTCTTTGCTCCCTCGCCAGTGTACCCCCCCCAAATACCGTTCAGGTCAAGAGTAGGTCTGATGCTCATTCGCTCTGGAGGAGAGTATGAAGGCTCACCCTCAGTGCCACCGATACCAATGCTGTTTTTGTATGCTTCTTCGCTAAATGGCGCACGTGCCATTGCCTCTCTTTCAGCATCGCTTAGTTCTAGGACATCGTCATAGAAACCGTCTACAGTAATTCTTTGGTCTTCATCCTTAAGAGATGCGATCATCTCGCAAAGTATGTTGATGGGATTGGGTGCCGCTCCACCGTAAAGGCCACTGTGGAGATCCCTGTTGGGACCAGTGATTTGGACTTCTACATACGCAAGTCCCCTAAGACCCACACAAATTGACGGTGTGTCATTTGCAATAATTCCCGTATCGCTAACAAGCACCACATCAGCTGCAAGCTTCTCCTTATGATCCTCTAAAAAATCGTCTAGATTATCAGATCCAACTTCCTCTTCTCCCTCTATGATGAACTTCACATTGCATGGAACCTCACCTGAAGCTACCATGGCTTCAAGTGCTTTAACGTGCATGAACATTTGGCCCTTGTCGTCACATGATCCACGAGCAAAAATCGCTCCTTCAGGGTGAATATCAGTGGTCTTGATTATTGGCTCAAACGCGGGATTATCCCAAAGCTCAATTGGATCAGCTGGCTGCACATCATAGTGACCGTAAACAAGAACAGTTGGTGAACTGCTATCGACAATGTACTCCCCAAACACAATTGGATGTCCAGGCGTAGCCATTACTTCAACGTTTGAAGCGCCTGCTTGTTTGAGTGAATCTGCAACTGCTTCAGCGCACTTTTGAACGTCACCTGCGTAAGCAGGGTCGGCTGATACAGATGGTATGCGTAGAAGGTCAAATAATTCGTCCAACATTCGTTGACGATTTTCCGAGATATATGCTTTCATGTCCATGCCCCGAAGGTACAAAACCTATCTTCGCAACATGAGCATAAAAGGTCTCCCAAATTTTGACAACACTGAGCTCGCATTCCGTCATCTTTCTGATGGTGATTTGAGGAGGGGCAGAGTGTTGTTTGGGTTGTTGAGCAGACCATGGCTCGTGGGCATTGGCAGTTTATTTGCTCGGATTGCACTTGCAATAAGATTCCCAATAGGATGGGCTATTAAGCCCACAGTATATGCTCAGTTTTGTGGTGGTGAAACAATAGAAGAATCTGATGACACTATTGAAATGCTTTATCAGAATGGAGTGAAAACCATTTTGGATTACAGCGCAGAAGGGGTCACATCTGAAGAGGAATTGGATGCAACTTGTTCAGAGATATTAGCTGCTGTTCAAGCCGCAAGCCAAGACTCACGTCATGCATTCTCTGTATTTAAACCTAGCGGTCTATCTCTACATGGATTGTTGAGCAAGTCAATTGACGCTTTTACCATCAAGGAAGAAGAGGAATGGGAAAGAGTGATCATGAGGATCAGAACTATATGCCAATCGACAGCTGAAGAAGGAGGTAGAGTTTTGATTGATGCAGAAGAGAGTTGGATTCAAGATAATATTGATGAGGTTGCCGAGGACATGATGAGTGATTACAATAGAGAAACTGCTGTTGTTTTTACTACTGTTCAGCTTTACAGGCATGACAGGCTAGAGTACTTAAAGGAGCTTTGTGCTAAAGCGGAAAAAGGAGGGTTCAAAGTTGGGGTGAAGCTAGTGAGGGGAGCATACATGGAGAAGGAACGAGCAAGAGCTGAGCAGATGGGATATACCTCGCCTATTCAGCCAAATAAGGAGGCCACCGATCGGGATTATGATGCTGCTTTGAGGTTTTGTCTAGACAACTTAGAAACAATGCACATTTTTGCTGGAACTCATAATGCTGAAAGCACTTTGTTGCTATGTAAGGAAATGGAAGCTAGAGGCATTGCAAACGATGATCCTCGAATTTCGTTTTCACAGCTCTTGGGGATGAGTGATCAAATCACCTTTAACCTTGCTGCTCACGGTTACAATAGTGCTAAATATGTCCCTTATGGCCCTATTCGCGAAGCGATGCCTTATCTGATTCGCCGTGCTAAGGAAAATACATCTGTTGCAGGTCAAACCTCACGCGAACTCACCCTCATCCGCAAGGAAGTAAAAAGAAGATCATCGCTATGACATTGATTATTGGTTTCATTTTTATAGGCGTAACGATGGAGGTAATCTTCACTTCCATCATGGACTTCATCAAAGACAAAGACCCACGTCTAAAGGGGGAAACCTATTTGTGGATGCTCCCTATTTATGCTGTGTTGCCTTTTATCTAAGAATTTGTGCAGGGGGTGTTGCCTGAGATTTCGTGGTGGCAGAAAGGTTTTGTCTACATGCTAGCATTCTACCTGTTAGAGCTAGTTGGAGGGTTGATTATTAAAGCTCTTGTTGGAGTTTCCCCATGGAATTACAAGAACTACAGATTTCACTTCAAGGAGGTGATCTGTCTGGAGTATGCGCCGGTTTGGTTTATATATGGAATTGTAGGAGAGATGTACTACGAATTCCTTTTGGCTATTTAGAGATCAAAAACCTCGTACTTGTACATCCCAAAGCAGCCAAACCCGCTGCTAACATTTGAATAGATTAAATCAGGTTCAGCAAAGATCGAACCCTGATTATCCTCAAATTCTTGCAGGCTGATATAGTACCTCCTGAGCTCATCGCTAAGGGATTCAACTCTAACCCTCTTTTCAACTACGTTTATATAATCCTCGTCAATTACAAATAAGTTTATGCCGTGTAGTCCTGTAGGATCATCTCTCACTGACTCATCTGAAATCAAAATTCCCCCATAAATCCAAATACTTGTTATTCGAGAATCTATAGATCCTTCTGCCCAAAGAGGTTCCCAATCACCAATTTCCCCAGAGAATTCATCCTCAACTTTCCCCTCGAAGAATATTAAAAAGGCATCGTCTTCTTCCAGATTGTTTTCAAAATCAAACTCATAACTATCTCTCACATACTCCCATCCCCAGATCATCGCAGTATCGGCTGACTCCTCGAATGTGAATTCAAATTCTGTGCCCGACGGCATTCTTGTCGAAGCAGTAACTAATTCGAAATCTGGCACATCTACTTCTAAGTGCAAATCACCCTCGGGAAAGTTTTCTGTTCCACTAAATGGAACTTTATAGAATTCTCCATCGAAATCCTCATTAGTCATCGTGTATAGCACATTACCTTCATTATCCTTTAATGAAACGACCGCATTGCTAACAACCTGCGGGCCATTTACATTAGAAATACTCGCAGTTTTTGACACATAGGCGTGAAGTTCAGTGGCAACATCTGATACTATTAAACTTGTGCTTATACTGGTTTCGTGTTCTGGGAAATCGACATAATTGATAGTCCCTTCCCTAAATTTTTCGCAACTAACCAATGTTAGAAATGCAATCGCTATATATGTAATTCTTCTGGACATGATTAAAATTTAAAGCGCCATGCAATTGATGGAATCATTGGAAACAAACCGTATTCTCTGATGACTGGAGTGCCGTTAAGGTCATAGTCAACTTCAGCATAGAATGGATTTAAATTATTTGCAACGTTGTAGATGCTGAAGATTAAATATTTGGTGTACCCATCTACGCTCTCTCTTGTCCTAATTAAGGAAATGTCAGTTCTATTATATGGGCTCATCCTAAATGAATTCTTTTCTGCCGGCACGCTGTATTCGTACACTTCGAATCCCATTCCAGTACCATCTGGAAGAGTAGAGCTAAATGTCGATTCGCTCAAAGTCAATGCTCTTCCCGTTCCATAAACCTGTACAAAAGACATGCTCCATTCATTATTTATTTTTTGATTTATAGCTAAACTTAAATCGTGTCTTCTATCGTATGTAAATGGAAACCAGTTTCCGCTGTTGATTTCGTCGAACTGTCGATTTGACCAACTCAAGGTGTATCCTAGCCAACCTGTGGTGTGTCCTTTCTTTTTTTGGATTAAAACTTCACCACCATAAGAATTTCCTATACCCTGAGTAACCTTTGATTCCCAATCATCGTCCAAATCAAACATGAAGCTAGCTCCTTCCTTATAACTGAGAAGACCCTTCATGGATTTGTAATACCCTTCGAGGCTCACTTCAATATCACCGAAAGTTTTAGCAACACCTGCAGCTATTTGCTTACTTGTTTGAGGACCTACTTGACCCGTTGAAGGAACCCATAAATCAGTTGGAATTCCAAGACCTTCGTTAGTCAATAGATTTACAAATTGAGCCATTTCTGCATAAGACAACTTTAAAGCAACATTGCCAGGCAATTTGTAATTCAATGCTATTCTTGGTTGCAGTGAAAAGTAAGAGGTGTCTTGTACATTTAGACACGAGCCATGAACGCCAAAATTCATTTTTAATCTTTCACTAACCTCCATCTCATCTTCAACATATAAAAATGCTTCATGAGAATTTAGTGATGAGGCACCTGTAATTGTGTCGAGAGGATTTGGCTGGCCAAAGTCCAATTCAATAGCCGTTGCTCCAGGATTAAATGTGTGATAGATATAACTCGCGCCAAACTTTATCATGTTTCTCGCATTGGGTGCAAAGTCAAAATCAATCTTGGCAGAATAATCGTTAATGTGAGTATTGAAGATTGCGGAAATCACGGTTGTGTCTTGATCATCAAATGTTCTAACATCGAACCCTGAATTGTATGTATATCTACTATGTGTAAGTGACGTGTTAGAGAAAAGCCTTGGCCCCCATTCGTGGTTCCATCTCAACGCCTGAATTTCATTTCCCCAATCAAATCCCAAATCAGTATCCACTACATCCTGCCCAAAATTGTCGTTTATTTCTAATCCAAAATCGTCTTTAGAATGAAAGGCACTGAAGTACAACCTATCCTTATCACTCAACTTCCAGTTTAGTTTTCCATTAAAATCGTAAAAGAAATATGACGGCGTTGTGTTAACATCACCTGTTGACCCTAAAGCTATCAGCGGATTTATAAGTAGATCTAAATAAGTTCTTCTGAAACTAAACATAAACGAGGCCTTGTCTCTTACAATTGGCCCGTTGCAAGTGAGTTTTGAAGCAATTACAGAAACAGTCCCATCTACATGGAAATCCCTCATATGACCATCCTTCATATGCACTTCTAAAATCGAACTCAATCTACCGCCAAATCTTGCTGGAAATCCTCCTTTAGTTAATGTGACATTCCTAATTGCATCTGCATTGAAAACTGAAAAGAATCCAAATAGATGACTCACGTTATAAAGCGGCACTCCATCTAGTAACATTAGGTTTTGATCAGGCGAACCTCCCCTCACATATAACCCACTCGATCCCTCATTGCCGGATTGCACACCTGGCATTAGCTGGAGCACTTTTAAAATATCCACCTCGCCGCCTATGGCAGGTAGTTGCTTAATTTGGTCTATAGGAATTTCAACCTTAGACATTTGGACTTGATCCTCAATCTTATTGAATTCTTCACCTGTTACAACTGCTTCCTCTAGTGTAAGCCCTGCGACTAGATCAAAATTCAATCTTACATTTTCAGTCAAGTTTATCTCATACCTCTGGGTATTGTAGCCTATATAAGAAACAAGAATAGTATGAGTACCCTCTTTTAGAGTCAAGGAATAAAACCCATACATGTTTGACACTACACCCTCCTTAGAATCTTCAGAATAAATAACCGCTCCTATCAACTGCTCGAATCCATTAGAATCCTGAATGTGACCGGATATAGTGTAGTTCTTCTGAGCGGTTGCAGAAAGTGAAACAAGCGCAATAACAAGTGTTATAATGTATCTCATTAACAAGGGCAATCTTTTGCTTCCGTGAAGTTAATAGATACAACTGTTGCTGCTGAATCGTTTAATTCAAATAGTGCAGATTGTATATCACCTTCAGATTCAATTAGATACTTTCGAGGCAATTCACGAGGTGAGCTTTCTCCATAATTAATGTCTCCCTCAGTAACTAAATCTGCTAAATCACTAACACTAAGTCCGCGACACTTTAAGTAGCAAGCCACTTCCTCCGTATCCATTATTCCTCTTGAGCGGATATCCTCCTTAATTCTTTCACTGGGAAGCCAATCCATGCAGCCCCTCTCACTGAACATAATGTATGTTAAGGCCAAACCAATTAACACTCCCATTAAGTACTTTGAAAGTCGATTCAAAAAATTCATACACCAAAGCTAACCCCTCCTTACCTTCGGGACATGATTGCAACTAGTGATTTAACATTTTGTTATACAGGATCTGACCTACTAACGTTCCCAAACGTTAATTGTAAGGCAGGTGGACAGTTGCTAATCCTCGGCGATTCTGGATCAGGTAAAACCACTCTACTCCATCTTATTTGTGGCTTATTGAAACCACTAAGCGGTAAAGTAGAGATTGCTGGTGTACAGGTAAGCGATTTAGACGGTGTAGCATTAGATAAATTCAGAGGTGAAAACATTGGAATTGTATTCCAACAAGCTCACTTCGTACAGAGCTTAACAGTAAGCGAAAACCTTGCCCTCCCAGCTTTAATGACAAAATCCGGTGAGTCATCAGAGGACCTTTGCGAAAGAACTCGCGGCCTCCTTAAAAGACTACGATTAGAGCACAAAGCAGATTCCCTGCCAAACGAACTCAGCGTAGGTGAGCAGCAAAGAGCATCTATTGCACGAGCTTTGATTCACAAGCCTAAGGTTGTTTTTGCCGACGAACCAACTTCAGCTTTAGACGATAAAAGCACAGAAGCAGTAATCTCACTCTTAGAAGAAGAGACAAGGTTAGCCGGCGCCTGTCTAATTATCGTCACCCACGATCAAAGACTTAAGTCTAGATATGCCGACAAAGTTGAATTAAAATACCTAGCGTTATGAGGTTGATTTACATCGCTAGGAAGAACCTTTTGGCCAAACCTCTTCAAACGGCACTAAGTACAATCCTTCTCGCCTTTGGGGTAGGAATGGTTAGCCTTATGATGCTAAGTGAAAAGCAGATCAAAGATCAGTTTGAGAGAAATATCAAGGATATCGATCTAGTACTAGGCGCAAAGGGTTCTCCATTGCAATTGATTTTGGCCAATGTTTATCACATTGATGCTCCTACAGGAAACATTGATCTAGAAGCAGCTGAGGAAGTCATAAAGCATCCATATGTTGAAGATGGGATCCCTCTAGCTTATGGTGACAATTACATGGGATATAGGATAGTTGGCACCGAGCATTCATATCCAGAGCATTATTCTGCTGAACTATCTGAAGGCCAAATGTGGAGTGAAACCTTTGAAGTAACTGTTGGCGCAGTTGTAGCTAAGAAACTAGATCTTAATCTCGGTGACACATTCTACAGTGCACACGGATTAACTGATGGTACTGACGTTCACGACAATGTAGATTTTAAAGTAGTGGGTATTCTAAAACCTACATCTTCAGTAATAGACCATTTACTCTTAACCAACATAGAAAGTATTTGGGGCGTTCACGGTGATCATTCTGATGAATTGAAAGGAAAAGAAATTACTGCCGTCCTACTCAAGAAGCGCAACCCTATGGCTGTTCTCACCTTGCCAAATCTTCTCAAGGACACAAACATGCAGGTTGCTCTTCCTGCAATAGAAATCAATAGACTGAATAATCAGTTTGGCATAGGTACAAAGGCCTTAAGCGCAATTGCATTATTGATTATGGCCTTGAGTTTTGCCAGCATATTTATTTCAGTATTTGAAAATATGCAATCCCGAAAGTATGAGCTTGCACTCATGCGAACAATGGGAGGATCTCCAAGCACTCTATTCAAATTGATATTACTTGAAGGTGGACTGCTGAGTATTGGAGGTGTAGTGCTCGGATTAATCATAAGCCGAACTGGATTATTCACCCTTGCAACTTTAGTGGCAGATAAGTTCAAATACGACATTAGTGAGATGTCACTTCTTCCTTCTGAGATCGCACTAGTTTGTTGCGCTACCTTTGTGGGACTTTTAGCTGCGATCATACCCGCAGTTAAAACATTGAGAATGGACATTAGTGAAACACTTTCAAACGAATGATGAAATCTAGTTGGATTGCAGGACTTATGGGCATAGTTGTGCTAGCTTCTTTGAAGTGGAGTAGCATGTGTCATCCTACGCCTGAAACTGAGGCTGTAAAAGACCAAATCATCAATGTCTCACTAGCTAAATCTGAAGCGGACAATATCGTTATCGATGCTATTCCTGCACTATTAGAAAAGGACTACACAGAGTTAACATGGCAGAAGCTTAGCGATGTAGAATTCAGAGATGTATTCCTTGAAGAACTGCAAGCATATTATTGGAAACCAACTTTTGGTCCTGAGGTTTTAGATGCTGAAGGGAAGGACTTCTATATTACTGGATATGTCATCCCTGTTGATACTGACGAAGATTTTTATGTGCTGAGTCGTTATCCATTTGCAAATTGTTTTTTCTGCGGAGGTGCCGGTCCAGAAACAGTAGTTGATTTGCAATTTCCAAACAAAGCACCAAGGGAATATGTAACTGACGAAAGGTTAACATTTGCAGGCACCCTTCAGCTTAATGCAGATGACATATACCAAATGAATTATATAATTAAGGATGCTGTAGAGTACACTCCTTAAGGTAGGTGGATAACTATTTTCAATTTTAACATTTTGGTATGCACTATAGTAAGATATTGTGCGTTGTAAACTTGACAACAATATTCTCACTATGTTAGAATTCTGCAAGAAAATACTCGCAAAGGTCAGCTTCGACAGAGCCCTTTTCGCTAAGGAATTAAAGAAGAGCACGAGGTGGTTGAAAGGAGCTGAACGAGAGAGTTTAAAAAAATGGTGCTTGAAAAAGTACGGTGATCTATACGGTGATTTAATTCTCACCACATTTTCTAACCCAGCCCTTGTCTAACGACAGGGCTTTTTTATTGTTCAACAAATTTAATGTTGCGCTTTAACCCTTCAAATCCTGTTCTCATGACAGGGCTACTTTTGAAATAATCCCTAAATATTTCTTCTGTAAGATCTATCCAATCAGACTTAGTCATTTCTAGAATACCATCTGTGGGTGTGAACTCAGGTTCTGTTGTAGGACTTGAGTGTCTATTCCAAGGACACACCTCCTGACACACATCGCATCCAAATATCCAGTTGTCAAACTTGCCCGCCATTGGTTCTGGAATGGCGCCCTTTAATTCGATTGTGAAATAGCTAATGCATTTTGATCCATCGACTATATAAGGTTGAATTATAGCACCAGTAGGACAAGCGTCAATACAGCTTGTACAAGATCCACAGTGATCAGCTACAGGGACGTCATACTCAAATTCTATGTCTAGCATCATTTCTGCAGTAAAAAAATAGCTCCCCCTTTTTTTAGAAAGCAGAAGACTGTTTTTCCCTATCCAACCCAATCCAGATTTAGCTGCCCAAACTCTCTCTAGAACAGGCGCCGAATCGACAAATACTCTACCTTCAACATCCCCCCACTCTTCCTTCATCATTTTCAAAAGCTCTTTAAGCTTCCTTTTCAGAACAAAGTGATAATCTGTCCCTACAGCGTATTGTGAAATCTTGAATTCGTCGTCCTTTGAGTTTACTTCAGGATTGTGATAATTGAATAATAGACTTACTACACTCTTAGTCCCTGGCACTAATTTCCTCGGATCAAGTCTTTTTTCAAAATGCCCCTCCATGTACTTCATCTCTCCGTGCATGCCTTCCTTTAGCCATCGTTCTAACCTTGGTGCTTCCTCTGTTAACTCTTCAGCCTTACTTACACCCACACTAATAAAACCAAGTTCAATGGCCTTTTGCTTTAGCCACTCTGTTCTATTATGTGCGATAAGGTTTGGTCTTGACATTACTCAAAGAGGTTGGCAGATGATGCATTAGGTGTCAATCCCAAATGATCAAAAGCAGCCTTAGTTGCCTGTCTTCCCCTTGGCGTCCTAACAAGAAGGCCTTCTTGAATCAAAAAAGGTTCATACACTTCTTCAAGCGTTCCCGAATTTTCTCCAATAGCTGTCGCTAGAGTATTCATCCCAACAGGCCCACCTCCAAACTTTTGTATCAAGGCTGATAAAATCCTATTATCCATTTCATCCAATCCCTTTTTGTCTACTTGTAAAGCATCAAGAGAGTAATCTGTTATCTCAGGGGTGATTCTTCCATCCCCTTTTATCTGAGCAAAGTCTCTAACTCTTCTAAGAAGGGAATTAGCTATTCTAGGAGTACCCCTGCTTCTAGAGGCGATTTCGTGAGCCGCTTCTATATCATGTGGTATTTCTAATATGCCTGCAGAGCGTTCAACTATATCCGTTAAAGTCTTAGCATCATAGTATTGAAGCCTCAGATTAATGCCAAACCTTGCTCTCAATGGAGCAGTCAACAATCCCGATCTTGTTGTCGCCCCAACTAAGGTGAATGGATTAAGATCAATTTGAACAGTTCTAGCATTGGGTCCTGTGTCAATTACAAGGTCAATCCTATAGTCCTCCATAGCGCTGTATAGATACTCTTCTACAACTGAACTCAACCTATGTATTTCATCGATAAATAGAAT
Source organism: Methanobacteriota archaeon (assembly GCA_002723115.1). Classification (GTDB taxonomy): domain Bacteria; phylum Bacteroidota; class Bacteroidia; order Flavobacteriales_D; family Sanyastnellaceae; genus UBA974. The sequence continues at coordinate 32,354 of PBNL01000022.1, forward strand.
GTCGTTTTCTTCCAGACTTGTAAGAAGCCCCGCAAGGTCTCCTGGTTTGTCTAAAACCGGTCCTGAAGTGGTACGTATATTCACACCCATCTCATTTGCAACAATATTTGCAAGGGTTGTCTTTCCTAGCCCAGGTGGCCCATGAAGCAATACATGGTCTAGTGCTTCTCCACGCTGACGAGCTGCTGCTACAAATATTTGAAGGTTATCAAGTGCGGCCCTTTGACCTGTAAAATCATCAAAAGTTGCTGGTCGAAGTACGCGATCTAAATCACCATCAGCAGACTGTGAAGCCTCTTCTCTCATGTCGAAATGATCGTGCGTATCCATAGTACCAATTTAGTAGAAAAGAAAAACCCCCGGAAGTACCGAGGGGTTTATTTATTCAGAATAAATGTGTTCTTTAATGTGCGTGCTCACCCTTTTTCATTGGGGTAGTCTGAAGGACAAAATCCTCCTCGTGTTCTGGGTTACTGTAATCGTAAGCCCAACGGTGAACTTCAGGAAGAGCTCCTGGCCAGTTTCCGTGAATGTGCTCCACTGGTGTAGTCCACTCTAGTGTATTTGACTTCCAAGGATTTTCTGATGCCTTTTGGCCTCGGAAAATATTGTAAAAGAAATTGAACAAGAATAGAACCTGAGCGATTGAACCAATGATTGCGAATACAGAAATGATTGGCTGTAGATCCGCAACACCGTCTAGGTAAGCAAATTGAGATTCATCGTAATATCTTCTTGGCGAACCAGCAAGTCCAACAAAGTGCATTGGGAAGAATACTCCGTAACCACATACAATAGTTAACCAGAAGTGAGCATACCCCAGCTTTGTGTTCATCATAGTCCCGAACATCTTTGGGTACCAGTGATAAACACCAGCGAACATTCCGAAGATTGCTGACATTCCCATTACAATGTGAAAGTGTCCAACCACGAAGTAAGTATCATGAACTGCAACGTCAAGAGCAGAGTCAGCAAGGATGATTCCAGTTAGTCCACCAGTAACGAATGTGCTGACAAGACCTATGCTGAACAACATTGCTGGAGTGAATCGAATGTTTCCTTTCCAAAGTGTTGTAATGTAGTTAAACGCCTTTACAGCAGATGGGATCGCAATTAGAAGAGTTGTAAATACGAATACCGATCCAATGAATGGGTTCATTCCAGTAATGAACATATGGTGTCCCCAAACGATAAATGAAAGGAAACCAATCGCAATAATTGAGCCTACCATCGCCTTGTATCCAAATATTGGCTTACGTGAATTAGTTGCGATAACCTCTGAGCTAATACCTAATGCTGGAAGAAGTACGATATATACCTCTGGGTGCCCAAGGAACCAAAAGAGGTGTTGATATAGAATCGGTGAACCACCGGTTACATCTAATGCTTCTCCACCTATGTGGATGTCGCTTAAGAAGAATGCAGTACCCATAAGTCTATCCATCATAAGTAGTACTACCGCTGATACGAGAACAGGGAATGATAAAACACCTAGAATAGCTGTTACAAATAAAGCCCAAATCGTAAGTGGTAATCTCAACATTGTCAAACCCTTCGTACGAAGGTTTATGATTGTTACGATGTAGTTCAGACCTCCAAGAAGAGATGATACAACGAACAATGTCATTGAAAGTAACCAAAACGTCATTCCCATTCCTGATCCAGGCATTGCTTGTGGAAGAGCACTTAACGGAGGGTAAATTGTCCATCCACCTGATGCTGCACCTCCTTCGAGGAATAGTGATAATACCATGATGATGCTCGATACAAGGAAAAACCAGTAGCTAAGCATGTTTAGGAATCCTGATGCCATATCTCTAGCACCAATCTGAAGTGGAATAAGAAGGTTTGCGAACGTGCCTGATAGTCCACCTGTAAGTACAAAGAATACCATAATTGTACCGTGGATTGTAACCAAAGCCAAGTAAGCATTTCTATCTAGAACTCCTCCTGGAGCCCATTTCCCTAAAAACGTTTCAAGAATAGAAAAGCTTTCGCCTGGCCAGCCAAGCTGTAGCCTAAAAAAAACAGATAGCAATACAGCTAATACTCCCATAAATATAGCAGTCATTAAGAACTGCTTTGAGATCATTTTATGATCTTGTGAGAAGATGTACTTCGAAACGAAGCTCTCTTGGTGGTGTGAATGTCCTCCCATAATTATTTCTCTTCTTCAGTTAGATACTCTTTTTGTTCAGAAAGCCAAGCCTCGTAATCCTCTGGAGTATCAATTATAATTTTGATAGCCATGTTGAAGTGTGCGGCTCCACAAACCTTATTACACAAAAGGATATAATCAAATTCAGGATCTCCAGTTTGAGCTCTCATCTCATCTGTTGTTACAGTTGGTGTAAACTTAAATCTTGTTGGGATGCCTGGAACAGCGTTCATTTGGGCTCTAAAGTGAGGCATGTAAGCTGAGTGAATTACGTCACGCGAACGGAATACAAAATCAACTTCTTGATCAACAGGCAAATGGAACTCACCTTTAACAATTTTATCATCTTTTCCAGCATCCCAAGAACTTAGCTCATTTTCAAAGTTGAATGGCTCAAGTTCAATTAATCTTTGCTTGTGGCGCTGAAGTCTGTAGATTTTATCTTCTTTCACCTCAATAGCTCCATCAGTAAGAATTGTAGTCTTACCTGAGTTGAGCATTTCCTCAATTTCGTGGATTCTTTGCACAATATGAGCTTTGTGTTCTGAGCTCATTTCGTGACCATGGTCATCATGGCCATGTCCATCGTTGTGGCCTTCAAAGTGGTTGTCTCCATGTTCGTCTCCATGCTCAGCGTGGTCATCGTGTCCATGTACATCATCATGATCTTCTGAGTGATCTTCGTGGTCGTGACCGTGGACATGATATGTTGGGTTTAATTGAGCTTCAAGATTTGCCTTTTCAGTAAGTAAGTGACCTCTTTCAAATTCAAGCTCTTTGCTAAGCGATGCAATCTTTTCATCGATCTTAGCCATCGCTTCATCAACACCTTCATTTGTAACAATCCCAAGAGGGTTTGTAGAAGTAATCGTGTTGAAATCTGTTACACCAAACTCTCCGTCATTTCCAGGGTATCTAGCAGTCCAGTCAAATTGTTTTGAGTACAACTCAACTTTAATTGCATCATCCTTTGCCTCGCCAGTCATATCTATCCAAGTTCTTAGACCGTAGATAATAATTACTGCCATCACTAAAGCTGGAATAATCGTCCAAACAAGCTCTAATCTGTTATCGTGAGGAAAGAAGTATGCTTTTCTATTCTTATCGTAACGGTACTTGTTAGCGAAGATGAATAGAAGTGCATTAACTAAGAAGTAAACAAATAGAATTAAATAAAGGTTGAACTTCATCAACATGTCGTACTCGACACCATGTTCAGAAGCTACTGGAGGCATACAGTATCCGTACCGCACCATTTGGAAAATCGTCGTTCCGAAAAGAAGGACCATAAAAACGATCCAAAGAGTACCCTGAAGCTTAGTGTCTGCTTCTGAGATATCTTCTTGGCGCTTGCCACGTAGTTCTGCCGAAAGGCGATAAACCTTTGCAAGTTGTGCGACAGCAATGATGCCTACAACAATGACTAAAAGTATTAGGAGTTTCATCATGAGAATTCTTCCTTAATCAGATCAGTAGTGTAAATCTTTTGACTCCTGAAGCATCGGATGATTCTTCGGGACTAGAGAAGCCTTAGATAAAGTAGTAAGTGTTCTGTTGATGAACAGTCCTAGGAAACCTAAGAATAGTCCTACTTCAAAAAAGCCAAAATCGTGGTGGTTAAACAATGTTCCTGGAATGACAAGTAAGTAAACGTCTGCAAAGTGACCTGCAAAAATCAAGAAGGCAACAGGCAGAAGGAATTTGGGGTTACGTTTCGTGTCTCTAGGTAGTAATACGTAGAATGGTACAGCAAAGTTTATAAAGAACATGGTTAAGAATGGCACTCTGTACTCGTCAGAGAACAACCTGCTTACGTAGTAAGTAACCTCCTCTGGAATATTTGAATACCAAATAAGCATGAACTGGCTGAAGAAAAGGTAGCTCCAAAGCATTGCAATCGCAAACATCCACTTACCTAAGTCGTGCATGTGGCTTTCGTTAACGTCTTGGAAATATCCTTTTGACCTAAGCCAAAGCATACAAACATTTGTAAAGATGATCATACTTACCCACATACCTGAGAAGATGTACCAACCAAATAGAGTACTGAACCAGTGAGTATCAATAGACATTACCCAATCCCAAGCCATAGTAGAAGAGAACACTGCAAAGAATACTATGAACATTGCACTGCGGCGGAATTGGAAGTAGTGTAAGTCAAGACTTGGCTCTGCATCCTCTTTAAGTGACCACTTGCGGAAGAAGTGAGCAAAACCTATGAAAGTTGCTAGGTACGCAATTGTTCTACCCCAGAAAAATGTTGGGTTAAAGTATGCAGACTTTCCAGCAATAATAGCGTCATAATTACCGTGAGTGGGATCGTAGAGAGTGGGATCCATCCAATGGTATAAGTGGTGCATATGGAATTGACCCGCAGCTATAACAATAACCATAACGGCAGCACCATAAGGCAGGAAACCCCACATTGCCTCAAAGAAACGCTTTAAAACAACTGACCAGGCGCTTTCAGTAGCATATTGTAATGCGTAAAAGAATAACGCTGCCACTGAGATTGAAAAGTAGAAGAAACCATTTACTAACAGATTAGCCCACCATCTTTGGTGACCATGAGAATGATCTGTTAGATAACCTCCAATAAGAGCGATCAAACCCACAACCATTAAGATTTGGGTTAGAAGCTTGGCACGTCCTTCGAATTTGAATTCCATGATCAGTCGTTATTTTCTGTTTCAGATGAAGCTACATCATTGCCCTGAAGCGTCTTGATGTATTCAATAATTAGCCAACGATCTTTCTGAGAAAGTTGAGAAGCGTGTGAACCCATAAGGCCTTTCCCGTATTGTAGAGTATGATACATTTTCCCTTCTGGTAAATCCTTTAATTTTCCTGAATAGGAAGGGATTCCTACAATATGTCCATTTCTTGAAATTGCCCCGTCACCTTTTCCTTCTTCACCATGACATTGAGTACACATTTGACCGTAGAGTATAGCTCCAGCTGCAATGTTTTCCTCAGAAGAAGCAATAGGTGATACTAATTCAGCACCTGCTGCTTCATAACCTTCAGGAGTGTTTGGGTATGGGTAAGGAAGATTAAATGCCTTATCCTCTCCTGAAAAAGAGATTGTTCCTTCAACGGGTAGTCTAGCACTAGGAGTGTTTCTCTGTGAAGCTGCAAATTCCTCAGTAACGTAATACGGATCTTCTCCGTAATCTACATAAGCTTCAATAGCAGGAGATCGGTACATATCTGGCATGTACTCAAGTCCTGGACTATCAGGGTCATTTACGCAAGAAGCAAACATCATTGTGATTGCAGCTGCTACTGGAATGATTGTGTTCTTTGGCATCCTCATTACTTTACGTCTTTGATGCTTAGCTCGAGAAGAGCTGTTTTCTTAATTGCTGCCTCAAGCTTCTTTGCGTCAAGATCATTGTTTGACGTCTTGATCTCCATTACAAACTTGTCGTCTGTAGTTCTTGGATCTGGATTAGAAGCTGGCATGCCTGGAAGAGTACCATTGCGCAGGAAGTATGTTATTGCCATACCGTGTGCTCCACATAATACAGAAAATTCAAATGTTACTGGAATGAAAGCTGGAATGTTTTCAAATAGAGAGAAACTTGGCTTACCTCCAATATTCATAGGCCAATCCGAAATCATAAAGTACCACATGCCAAGTAATGCTAGTGATGTACCTGTCATTGCATACATAAATGATGCTATTGCCAAACGTGTTCTTTTAACTCCGATAATTGGATCAATTCCATGAATTGGGAATGGTGAGTAAACGTCGTTCACGTGTACACCCTTGCCAACTAATTCACGAGCAGCTTCCATAAGCTTATCGTCGTCGTCGTACATGACGTGGAATACCTTGTTCATGATGGTATTATTTGTCTAGTTGATTCTTGTATGATTCACCGCTTGACTTCAGGATAGTCTTAAGCTCATTCAATGCTAGTACTGGGAAGAACCTAGTAAACATTAAGAATAGAGTTGAGAAGATACCTAGAGTACCGATGAAAATTCCTATGTCGATTGCCGTTGGGTAGAATTCTCCCCAGCTTGATGGCAAGTAATCTCTGTGAAGTGATGTAACGATAATTACGTAACGCTCAAACCACATACCGATGTTCACTACAATACTCAAGATGAATGTTGCAATTAGTGAACGACGTATTTTCTTAATCCAGAAAAGTTGAGGGCTAATTACGTTACATGTCATCATCGTCCAATAGGCCAAACTATAAGGACCTGAGAAACGGTTGATGAATGCATAGCTCTCGTATTCTACTCCTGAGTACCAAGAGATGAATAGCTCAGTTAAGTAAGCCACACCTACAATAGAACCAGTAACGATAATTACAATGTTCATGTACTCAACGTGCTTCACGTGTATGTATGCCTCAAGCTTATATGCCTTTCTCATAATAAGCATAAGCGTTTGTACCATCGCGAAACCTGAGAATACTGCTCCCGATACGAAGTATGGAGGGAAGATGGTCGTGTGCCATCCAGGTATTACAGAAGTAGCGAAGTCCATCGATACGATTGAGTGTACTGAGAATACAAGAGGTGTTGCAATTCCTGCAAGTACAAGGCTCACTTCCTCAAAACGAGTCCAATGCTTTGCACGACCACTCCATCCAAAGCTTAGTATTGAGTAGATCTTCTTTGGCAATGGCTTAACCATTCTATCGCGAATAGTAGCGAAGTCAGGAATAAGGCCTATGTACCAGAATACTAATGAAACAGAGAAGTAAGTCGAAATTGCGAATACGTCCCAAAGAAGTGGTGAGTTAAAATTTACCCAAAGAGAACCGAATTGGTTTGGCAATGGGAAAACCCAGTAAGCAAGCCAAATACGACCCATGTGAATCCCAGGGAAAACTGCCGCCATGATTACTGCAAAAATGGTCATCGCCTCTGCGGAACGGTTAATTGCCATCCTCCATTTTTGACGGAAAAGTAGAAGTACCGCAGAGATAAGTGTCCCTGCATGACCAATACCTACCCACCATACGAAGTTTGTAATATCCCAAGCCCAACCTACAGTCTTATTCAATCCCCAAACTCCAACTCCTGTACCGAGTAAGTAAAGTATTTGTCCAATTCCGTATAATGCGGTAATAACTGCTACGGTAAAAAAGATATACCA
>PBNL01000023.1 GCA_002723115.1 Methanobacteriota archaeon
CGTCGACCTGATGGCGGGAGCGATGCCTCGAACCGCGCCTGCGCTCAAGCTGTGTCATCGGACAAAGCGTCGTCAGCGTGTCACCCACTCGCGAGTCTAAAGTGGTATTAGCCACTTAACCACATTTTCTTCACGATGCGGTTGTAATGTTGGAAACTTTTAGTTTTCTCACTCAAAGGAGTGCTAGCGATCAATCGAAGGTGTAAGGAGTCTATTCCACGATCCAAGCGTACTTTACGCAACTCTTGAATTGCTTCTACTAGAACAACACTTGCAGATTCTGCAGTCGAGCTGAGATCCCCTTCGTAAATAGGAAAAACGAAACCTGTCCAGTCATCGTCGTATCCCTTGGTTTCAGAGCGAAGAAATCTATAGGGATGAACAACTTCGGTAAGGCCACCAACTCCACTGACAACTGGAATTGTGCCATACGCGAGTGCTTCTGCCGCGGCCAGACCATAAGCCTCTCTAGTAGATGGGACAATTATGATATCTGCAGCGGCAAGCAAATTATGTTTGTTGATGTGCACGTTTTTATCTGGTGTTTGAAGGATAAACGGACAGTTGACATGCCGTTGCATCTTTCTCATCAGTTTTAGTTGCTTTTCAAGAGTTTTCTCATCGCGTTTTGAACTAATAAACCCTGACATGACAAATGTGCAGTTCTGGCTGCACGCTATCTTGTACAATTGAGATAAGATGCCCACCCCTTTGTTTGCTTCGAATCGAGCGAGCCATAAAACGACACAGTCCTCTGTTATTTTCCACGCACCATGTGATGCACTCAGAAGCGTACATAATTTGTTCTTCGCAACATTTTTACTTTGTGATGTCGCTGTAAGTTTGACGAGTTTCCTAGCCCTTTTCCAAGTAGAAATATCAATCCAATTGAGTATCGTGTAAAAGCGCTGTTGTGATTTTCGAAGTGCGAGGAGCTTTGCTACATCTCCACCACGTTGTAAAATCTCTTTCACCTGTCCATGTGAAACGGCAGTGATTATATCTGCAAAATGTAAGAAAGATAAGAGAGATATCCGTTTGATTGGTCTACTTCCAAGTGGCGCTAGTGAGGTGTAAAAAATATCCAATTCGCCACCAGTAAGCTGTTGCCAAACTGCCAAGTCCCTAATGGTATACCAGCGCCGCTCATCGGCATAGTCGTGCATTGTGTAAATAGTGGAGACTTTCTTCATTCGGCTTTGTTTTAAAAACCACGTCACAGGTAAGTTGAGATTACCATGAACATGAAGCACGATACCCGTTTCCAGCTTTCCCGCGTTCACAATTGAGTTTAAGGCTCTGCACTCGTGTAAGTGACGAACGATGTGCATGGTGACATAAGAAAAGTAGAGATCGCGCTCAATCCAACCTCTTGACCCAAAACCTTGGGGAAGGTTGTAGATGTTATTTGGATTTCCAGATTTCCATAAGCGTGAAAGGTGAGAAGGAGCGCTAACAAACAAATAGTTGATACGATTCGAATACGAGTGAAAGAGCACGCCTGAAATACGCCGCCTGCCACGCAGGAAAGAGAATGTACCGATATGCTGAGACGCATTAATGAAACCATACTTGGGTAGCACTACGAACACTTCTGTATCAGGTAGCGTCACTGCTTGTATGCGAGCTAGATCACCAACAATTGAACCTACTCCCCCAAATGATACTTGTGGTACGCATTCTCGCGCCATGTGGATGAGTATATTCTTCCCTAGACATAGTGGAGCGCTTTTAAAATGAAGCGTGAAGTCGTCCTTTCCTTTTTCTTCAGGTCGAGAGTCCTTTCTTCTTGAGACTAGAAATAGAAAGTACAGAAACCAAAACGTAAAAACGTGAAAAACCCGTGCTCGAATGAGTGGGCAAAACTTACCACGTGCTCCACGTACACTTTTCTTCAGTGCCAAGGCGCGGCTACCAGCCTTCAAAGGGTAGGACGTGCGCATTGGTGTCAGCACTGGCTGGTTTAGACTGGATCGGCGCAGTCTTGACTGTAAAGTGCTAAAGGTTTCTTTCGTAGCAGAGAAACGTGTAGCAGAGAAAATAAGATTTGAACTTTGCCTGAATTGATAAACAGCGAATTCAAACTGTACAATGTGTACGATCTACCGGCGAGGTTCGATCCCCAAGTACGTTCATCTAGCCGTGCGTCTCCCCGAAGACGCGTTGACATACACTGAGTTTCGCGATTAGTGCTATTTGCGGACTAACCATACGTCGTTCGCGACGACGTACAATGCGACAGTCGAATAGGCGGATACTAAAGGGGCGATCACCATATGCACCACTATCTATCGGCCGAGAGAGTGTGCCACTATCGGCCAGCTGGGTTCTAGGTTGGCCAGCGGGAGTCACGTGTTTTCCAACTACTAGAGACCTACCAAAGAGAATCGAAACAAATTTAGTGGCATATTCGAGATTAGCACGATCCGAATAGTGCTAATTTTCGACGCCTCGAAATTAGGATTTTGACTCTTTCACACCATGAAGAGTAGGTTTCGGCCACCGTTCATGACTCAATGTAACGGTGTATGGGTAAACAGTGTGATTGATTGATTACACGTCTATTTTCTACTAGTGCAATTTTGCAGCACCCCCTCCCCCTGATTGACGCTTTTTTTTCGCTCGTTCCAGCACGCCTTTCCCTCTTTGCAGCGTATCATCATTGAGTTTGGTCTCTTTTCGTGTTCTATGCGTGGCAAGTTCCTCGTCGGCGAAGCGAACACGTGTATGCCAACACCAATCTGAGAGGTTGGGAGGGCACCATCGCCCCTTCCCCGGCATCTTCCGGCCGCATATATCACGTCGCGGCCGGGTTCGACGAGTCGTCGCGACTCTCACGTCGCAGCGACTACGTCCCACGCCGCGTTGGCGCCGTCGGTCCCCGCCGTCGCCGCGCGGGGAGGTGACGTCTGCCGTGATTGTAAGTGCTAATTTTAATTTGGGCCGCATCCCACTAAATTTGTTTCGATTTTCGTAGGTCTCTTACGACGTATCTCGTGGTCTTGACATCAATACGAGACTAATTGTGTATTTAGATGTAGGTCAGTCGATCTAGTGGCATATCATGTCGCATGTTTTTTCGCGCGATTTTTGTTCTTTTTGGGCGTGACGCTGCGTCGACAAAGGCTCACTTATACAATGTAAAACTTGGCTCATCATCCCTATCTCAACCTATCTGCGATACTACAGCTCCAAGGACAACACATTGTTCACTATAGAGTTCTGCTCGAAGGCACGCGCATTTTGCGAACCTTGTTCACCTCAAACACGTGCTTGATCAAAGACGATTTGATGTCCATGATGCCCGGAAATGCTCTTCGCAACTTCTCCGTGTCCAGTTCATTATTCGAACGCGGCGCGGCGAGTATTTTATTCTGTTCTTCAAGCGAGAAATTTTCCCACTTGAATTCGCCATGGCAGTAGCTCTTGTACAACTCTAGCACCTCATTGTGAGAGATTACGCCGGGATTCGTAAAGTTATACACGCCGGTGAGGTTGCGGATCGCACCCTCGATCGCAAGTGGCACGAGCTCGTTGAGCACCGTCATGGAATTTGGAATGTCGACAACTTTTGCATAGTTCGCAATTTTGTAGACGAAATTGCGTGAATTTTGCAAATCGTCGTCGATGGGCATGCGAAGGCGCAACTGCAGGACATTGTCGTACTCCTTGATCAATTCTTCGACCATGGCCTTCGTGTTCGAGTAATACGAACCCCGAAAGTTTGGCGCATCTTCTTCGGTGAAGCCGCGGCCGCTGTTCAATGGATGTTCGTCGTCATAAGTATAAATGCACCCTGTAGCAAAATTCGTCACGTGAATGCTTTGTAAGTGCGCCACGTCGATCAAATTAAGCGTCCCGAGAACGTTAGTTCGCACGACTTCGAGCTTGTGTGTTTCGCACCAATCGACGTTTGGACGTCCGGTGATTCCCGCGGCATTTATTATGTGCGTTGGTCGACATCGAGTGATATCCTGTTCGATCGCCGCTCTGTCATGAAGCCGCGCCGAACCATAATAGTAGACGTGGTTGGATTCCGCCAGAATTCGCCCAAGCATACCACCTATCCATCCTGTTTTACCGTAAATTAGAAAAACGGGCGATGATAACGTGTGATTCGCATCCCCTACATCTGAGGGTGTGGAGATTGTTGTAATTGCGCGAGCACCGAAAGCCATTGGGTGAGGGTTCAGAGATGACTCATACTCACCCCAGTACGAGAACAAATTTTTCGTCGTGTACCATCGAACTGTCTCCTCGAGGCCAACTTTCCAGGTTTTCTTTTGAGACCACCCGAGTGCGAGGAGCTTTGAGCAATCGATAAAGTATCGGCGGTCGTTGAACGCGCGATCTCGAACATGCGTTATGATTTCTCTCGCATCGACTTTGAGTATGTTGCAAATGTCTTGAGCCACAGACAAAACGGTTCGCTCTTCATGCGCACCGATATTGTACACATGTCCACATTGACCCTTTATGAAGATGAATTCAAATGCAGATATGGCATCTTCGACGTGCATGTATGATCGAGTCGCGAGGCCGTTACCGTGGATTGCGATCTTTTCTCCCCTCGACGCCAGGATGATAAATTTTGGAATTGCTTTCTCTGGGTATTGATTTGGGCCATAGACATTATTTCCGCGTGTGATGATGTAACGCAAATTATAGGACCGCCCATACGCCATCACAAGCATTTCTGCACCCGCCTTAGTCGCTGAGTATGGATTGGTTGGCGTCAACAATGATTCATGCTCCGTGTTCGACGTGTTTGACTCAAATGAACTTTCACCATAGACCTCATCCGTGGATACGTGCACGAACTTTTTCACTGTACCGACGAGTCTAACGCTTTCTAATAGCGTATGGGTGCCCTCGACGTTGTTTTGAGTAAAGGCAAATGAGTTACCAAACGAGTTATCCACGTGACTTTGAGCCGCGAAGTGCAACACAGTGTCGACCTTCTCACCTTCAAGCACGTGATTTACGAGATCGATGCTACGAATGTCGCCTTTGATGAACTTGACGTTCAAAAGGTTGCGGACGCATTCTAAGTTCTTGAGACTCGAGCAGTAATCGAGCTTATCCAAAACGACAAACTACATTCGAAAGAGGAGGATAAGTGAATCCGCTTCGTGAAACTTCGCGCTTGCTTACCTTGGTTTTTGGGTATTTGTTTGCTAACAAGCCGACGAGGTGAGATGCGATGAATCCGGCACCACCCGTGACGAGAACAGAATTGAACATTGTTGGTTGCGACAAGTCAGCTGAAACGCATCTGAAAATGAAGTATTCATACGACGGGCGTTAACTTTCGCCTGAAATCGACTGAAATCGATTTTTTTCATGTTGAACGTTCTCACGAAAAGTCACTCGGGGCCGAAAAAACTTCGCACGCGGTAGCCGCGTGCGTATTTTTGCGTAAGACGTGCCTTTTTCGCATCGCCATCGACCGGGGCGTCCGCTTTTTCGGAAAACAAACACGTTGAAGTTGCATGAATTCACGCGCACTGTCGGAGACACGATACTGCACAGATAGCGGCGAACGAGAGATCGTTGGAAAGGGCGTATAAAATGAAAATATAATCGTGACCCAGAGCTATCGAAGCATTGGTCGCGGCGCAAGACGCGCGCAAAGACAAAAAATTCACGTTTTAGCTATTTTTACCTAAGTCACCACGACGCACTGCCACGCGCAATTTTGCGCCGACCCACCGGTACATCACGACGCGCCCGACCCTCACGATCGACATGGCGCACCTCGCCGCCGGTAACGCCTTGTTTGGCGAGTTGAAATCGTCTCAACCGTTCTTTTTAATGGCTGGACCGAACGTCATTCAATCCGAAGAGCACATCTTCGCCATGTGTCGAGAGCTGAAGCGCGTCACCGACGAGCTTGACGTCCCGTTCATCTTCAAGTCGAGCTTCGACAAGGCGAACCGAACGAGTATTACTTCGTTCCGTGGCCCGGGGATCGACGAAGGTTTACGAATTCTGCAGGCGGTGAAGACGACGTTCGACTTACCAATCGTGACGGACATACACATGGAGGCGCAGGCGGAACCGGTTAGCGCGGTGGCTGATGTGATGCAGATTCCGGCGTTTTTGTGTCGACAAACCGATTTGCTGCTCGCGGCGGGGAGGACTGGTCGAGTGATTAACATCAAGAAGGGGCAATTCTGCGCGCCGAGCGTGATGAGAAATTCGGCGAAGAAAGTATTCTCAACCGGAAATGTGAACGTCTTACTATGCGAGCGTGGGAGCACCTTTGGGTACTCTGATTTAGTGGTGGACATGAGAAATATTCCATTGATGCGTGACGCGGGTTGCCCCATCATCGCCGACGTCACGCACTCGCTCCAAAAACCGGCAGGCTTGGCTGGCCAGGATGGGGCGGTGGCTTCGGGCGGCTCACGTGAGCTCATCCCAACCATCGCGAGATCGTGCGTCGCGGCCGGCGTCGATGGACTTTTCATGGAGGTCCACAATGATCCGAACTCTTCCCCTGTAGATGGTCCCACGCAGTGGCCTCTTCGTCACTTCCCTGAACTCTTAGCAGAGCTCAAAGCAATCGCACTCACCACAAAGGCAAGGACGGGACAAGACGCAACAATAGACCTGACGCCTATGGAAATTCTGTGATATTCCAAGCATGCGGTTGCGTCATATCCCGCCGTTTGACAAGCTTCCCTAAATTGTTCGACGTCGCCCGAACGTCGCCCGAACGTCGCCTCAAAGAGTTCACAAAAGTACTGCACCCAGGGTGCGTCGGTTCCCCCCCCCCGGAGTCCCCACTCTTGAGTCATGACCCATCATTTTGAGAAAAAAGCAAGTAAGGCGCCGCGGGTCACCATCCTCGTAGTTAAAAGAAGTGAAGTGTCATTTATTTTGGGTAGGTTACAACATTTCTCTCGCTAACGAATAACGTCTATGGACGCTAAGTACATTGTGTGAATCCATACACAACACATAGTGACGTGACGCGAACGCCCTGGACGCGGCGACGACCGGGCCGCGCGCGACGCGAACGCGCCCCCTGGACGCGGCAAACCCCCTTAAGCGGCTTTGGTCGAGATCTCGGAGCGAGCACGCGCTCCACGAAGCCGCCCGAGCGCGTCTCATTCGATCCGAGCCAGCAACTCTCGACATCCCGCGCACGTCGCGACCGATTGCGGCGCCGATCGCGCGCAAGACGCGCTGAAAGTTCGAGAATGGCAAAAACGGAAGATCGATCGATTCGCGTGTCGGACTCGCGTCGAACTCGTGTTGCGCTTCTAAACCCAAAACCCTCGCAAACCCCGCCATCGATTCAGCGCGCACGCGTCGCGTCGACGCTTTTCGACCGCGTCGCGCGCGATTGACGATCGGGAACGTTCGTTCGTTCGTTCGTTCGTTCGTTCGTTCATTCGTTCGTTCGTTCGTTCGTTCCCGCGCACGTCTTCGCCGGGGGCGTCCCAGTGCGCCAATCCCACAATTTGTAGACAGAATTAAAGTGCCGAGAGGTCACCTCTAAACTCGTTTGGATGATGGCGACAATTGAAGAGGAAAATTTCTTAATGCAATGACCTATAAAAAGTGGTTTCGAGCCCATCTTTGGAAAAAGTTTTCCCAAACTTTTTTCTTTTCAAGGCAGCCCTACATTCAGCTTGTGCCAATACTGAGTTGTCCGATCAAACCATCTTTCACTATAGAAGTTCGCGCGGCCGAACCATGTCAGGCGGTGTTCGTCAGATTATCGACAGTATCAGAGATGAGATAATTGGATACTTTGCCGGCGTGGGTGTGGGTGATGTCTCACAAGCAGCCAGTTTTGTCCTCGGTTGCAACGGAACCATCCACCTCACAGGAACTGGCAGTCTATCATACGTTGCCAAAAAGTTAAGTCAAACGCTCGTATCAGTAAATGTGCGGTGTGCCTATCTACACGCACTAGATGCCTTACACGGTGACATTGGGAACGTGCACGAAGGAGACGTTGTGTTTATGCTCAGCAAGAGTGGCAATTGTCAGGAGCTGAAACAACTAATCCCCTGTTTGCGTGAAAAGAAAAGCACACTGGTAACAGTGACATCGACGCATGGAAGTAGTCTATGTGATCATAGTGATCACAATATCATCATTCAGCCGTCGACGTCGTCACTTCCGCCTACACCAGAGGCAGCCTTTGAGCACGAACTGACATCACAGTTTGACACCTTCGTGCTCATGCTATTCGACACCCTTGCAGTATTTGTCGTATACCAAGCACAGCTATCGAAATCAGATTATGCACAAAATCACCCAGGTGGCAAAATAGGTCGTCACCTGAAGTTGCGTGTGCGTGATGTACTTATCCCATGGGAGGACCTGCCACTTGTTCACAAGGATATGCTCGGTATTCAAATGCTTACTGAAATGGCAAGTAAAAGTAAAGGATACGGATGCGTGTTAGTTGTGGACAGGCAACGTCGGCTGAAAGGCACAATTAGTGATGCAGACTTTCGGCGCGCAATACTGAGAGTGGGTGAACGTTCCATGACAATGTCAGTAAGTGAGCTAATGAACTTCGCTAAAAAGTTTCCAAGAACATGCAAAGAAGATGCCCGTGCGATAGTCGCTTTGAATATGATGAACCAGGCACCCTCAGTTGACTATCTGCCTGTATTAAATACGACTCATGAAGTCGTCGGTCTCATTACAACAACATCCCTACAACGTGCAGGCATTTAAGGCAACCGCTTAATACTTTCCGTAAGGGGTGAAGCAGTGAACTTCAAGATTGTCGCACGGGGTGCACTTCGTCTCTTTGGGTACAAGTACATCCATCTACCTTCGAATTTGCTGTTTTTAAACCGAATTGAAATGTGGCCACAACAGACGAAGTGATTCGATTTTCGTCCTGTCGTTATGCAGCTTCCATTCGCCGTTCGTTGCCGCCTAGGTTGGCCAGAGCGACTACATATATGACACCCAGGTTGTCCTCTCGTATACTACTATCGTACTAAAATCTAACTTTTGGCCTTCGCACGCACCTAGCGTCGCGGCGCGCGCGCCGTTAGCTGCGAGTCGCGGGTATTTTTCTACACCTCAAGACTTTTCGAACGACGCCCAGCCCGTTACGTTTCATTCAGTATCGCGTCAGGGAGGTTAGTATATGTGACTTCGCTCTTTTTAAGGATTATACAGGATGCTGAGTTTTAGCAATCTGCTCTTCAGCCTGACTCGCAACGCGTTACTTGTATACTGTTTACCTATACAAATAGTCTGATGCACTGATACGCTGATACTTGTGTAAAGCCCTAAATTTTCGTCCAAGGAAACCGTGTTTCTGGAAAATGCCCCTCTGTTAGTCACCCTGATAATAAGTCCGTCGATCCCCGCACGGTAATGGAACTCGGCGTTCCTTGAGGCGTCAGAAAGAATTGCGACGTACTATGGGACTAAGGCATTTGAGCTTACGTACTCTGGCTCTGATATTTCTACTTTTCCTAGTTAAGGCACAAGCAGATGTATTCAGAACAGGTATACATACAGCTTCTCATCGAAGCAAAAATCCCGTCACGGGCGCACCCAGGGTAATATGGTATGACAACAAGCGACCCCGAGGTGACGTTGTTCTCGTTAGCTGTGACGAATTGTACTTCATCGAGCACGCAGTGCCCTTGATTGCCAGTGCGCGCGAATCTGAAAACGACATACATGTACACGTCGTTAATCCTCAAGAGAGCTTTTTCAAAGTCGCACCTCTAGTTGCGAAGCAAGTTGGACAAATAAGCGTATCTTTCAGCTATGAAGAAACAAATATTTCTTCACTCGATAATGCTACTTATTATGCGTGTAACCGCTTCATGATAGCGGAACAAATCCTGAATAAGGCTGAACGAATTTTAATTCTCGATGCAGATCTTCTTATTCTTTCTCACTTGGACTTCCCACCTGAAAAATCTTTGGGTTTATTCACGAGGGAAAGCGCCGAAGGAACAAGTGGTTGGGTAAAGGAGGGGACCAAGCTGCTAGCCGGCATTGTCTTTCTTACGAAAGATACAAGTGGTTTTATTAGGGGTGTAAATAATCGAATTACGGCATATGGTTTAAGGTGGTATGTTGATCAAGTTTCTCTACATGAGCAGTATGTCGAAGACGGCTGGGACCATAGTGATCGCTTTTATGAATTCAATCGTGACGAAAGTAAATGGTTTGATTGGGAATTCAAGCCAGATTCGAAGATTTGGGTCGGTAAAGGAGAGCGCAAGTATACAAACGCAGCCTACGTTGCAAAGAAGAAATTTTTCCAGAAGATGATAGAGATCTAATTCCCCAAGGACCCATCTTTGTAAAAATGCGAGAAATACAGAGATGAGTGATGCCTCATTCGAATTTGTTCGAATTCATGGCCGTGGATGCTTAGTTGACTTCTCAAGCGATATGGCAGTCATGTGCAACGGCACCCTCCAGGCTCACATCAAGAGGATGTAATAGATCGACTATTTGACTGACGGTGGTACCCGTGTACGTTCAGCGCATGCTCCTCGTCTCCGTGGTCGTGCCCCAGAGTGCGATGATGGCGCAGACGGAAGGGCGCAGACTACGCCAGACTTTTGTACTTTCGGTTATCTTCCCATATCAGTACATCGCGGGGTTCATTGATTTCTACTCCGTTAAACTCGACCTGTATGATTTTCATTGTTAATCTAGCTTGTAGCCATCTAAGTTGCTCCAACCCTTCTTGCTTCTCGGGGATGCTCTGTGGTAGTTTTGAATACGCCTCGAGCATGAGTCTACTGTATCCGTATATCCCGATGTGTCGATCGCCGTATGTTAGGGGTGCCCGGCACATCCATATCGCGTGGTCGTTGTTGTGTATCAGTTTCACCGAGTTGGGATTTGAAAGCTCGTTCGTAGTCATCTTAGTGTATGCAGTGACTA
This sequence comes from Methanobacteriota archaeon, assembly GCA_002723115.1. Classification (GTDB taxonomy): domain Bacteria; phylum Bacteroidota; class Bacteroidia; order Flavobacteriales_D; family Sanyastnellaceae; genus UBA974. Next base: position 10,903 of record PBNL01000023.1, read on the forward strand.
ACTCACTTGTTTGCAGGGCATTTGCAATCTTGTGAATTATGTCAACAGTAACATCTGGCATATCTCCTTGTACATTAATAAACGCATCATAATCAGTGAGTTTTTGTGCAGCTTCAGCGCATCTTGCGGTGCCATTTTCGCAGTACTGACTCGTCAACAAGCCCCTCTTACCAGCAAGATCACATATGCGCTTGTCATCTGAAACAAGGAACGTGTCAAGACCTGTGCAACTACAGCGCTGAAACACCAGCTTTGCCATGGGAGTGCCGTCAAGCTCGTGTAGCGCTTTCCCAGGAAACCGAGTGCTGTTGAATCTTGCGGGAATCAGAATAGCAATCTTCAAGGTGCGATTCCCCAAAGAAAAGTCACTCGTCATGCAGTGAATATGTTGACTTCTTGAGTTTTTTCGATAAAAGCTCCTAGATCTTCAGTTATTCCGATAGATCAGGGCGACTGGACGAGATTGTCCTTGATAAAACCAAGGCTGCGAGGATGGGTTAAGGTGGTGCACGATCTGCGTGCTGTACGTTGTGCGGGTCGAATTATATTGGTGTGGCCTGCTTCGCACGCTCGGTCACGCAACGCAGGTTGCAGCGGCACGGTTTTCGGAAATACGAGTACCAGTACACTATCACAAGTGTTACAAGAACCTCGTTACGGGTCATATATTACCCATAGCACTAAAAACGGATAAATACTAACGTTAGTGCGGCGCGAGAAATCCACGAGGTGCGCGCGTGTGTAACGCGTCGCCAATCGTTCAGTTTGCGTTGGGCGCTGTTGTCATACGTGAGTGAGCGGTCACGCCCGCGTATGTTTTTATGTTCGACGTGCAAACGCTACAGGGAAGATGCAAAACGCAAACCCAACCGAAAGACGTGTTCGAATTGTTTGAAGAAGAAAAGCGCCGAACGTGCGCGAACGCGCAGGGCCCGACGGAACGCAGACACGAACAATCGTGGGCTAACGAGCAAAAAGGGTGACTTACGGTTTTGTTCGAGTTGCAAATGCGAAAAAACCCTCGAAAATTTCTTCGGGAATCATAAATCCTGCCAAATGTGCCTGCTCAGGCGGCGACTTGCGAAGATATTCAAAGTATCCCCTGTACTCGTACAAGAGTGTTTTTGTAGAGTGTTTTTGCTGCGAGATGCGACCATTTTTCCAGAAAGATCCAACTAAATCAGTGCATCAGGCATTAGTCACGAACTCACACTCGCTGCTCATGGACACTTAAACAGACTGAGACACAACATTTACGACTGTGAACGCATCAGCCTGAACATGCACAAGCTATGCGATGCCAACATTCAATGGGAAATCATCACAAGTCATCAGGCAGGCTTTGGGCACACTCCTTGATAAAGCGGTCGAGAGGCAGCACAACGACGAAGAAGCTGCTGGTGAGAATACAAACGGACGGCGTGTCACCTCCTCCACTCTCTCAGAAGAACGGCATCGGGGTACACGTGTTCGTTTTGCCGACTGAGACTTCACCACGCATAGAATATAGGAAGCGTCCTACTCTCATTGAACATACGCTTCAAAGAGGGCAAGGCAGGCTTGAAACAAAGGCGCCAATCAGGGAGCGGTCCAACAAATAGCGAATAGACCGAATAGACCATGTAACTGTAATCAACGAGCACGACAACCGACTTTTGACGTCGGATGAGAACGGTTCGGTGACCGTTTATCTCCTCCTGGAGACTGTTTGCCAGGAACAAAGTGCTATCGTCAGCTTAACGCCAATTCATTTGAGACTAAGAGTTCCCGGCGACATCCGGAGAATCTGATGCCATCTGTAGGACAGACGTGCCAGAAACGGGAGACTACGTAGAACTACCGGTATTTTGATTGATCATAATTATGATGATCATGTATGAAGCTAATGAAAAAACTCTATAAGCCCGCGCACGGCGAACCTCCCGAACGTTCCGCTCGGACACCAGCCTGGTTTTAGGGGTGCAGAAATTCGGTACCCACGAATTTCTGGATATGTACCGCTGTACCCACTGAGTTAGTTCCTACTAAACACCCAGCGCGCCGTCGTCGCCCGCACTCCCCCGAGCGCTCGCCCGCCTCGTCGGCGCCCGACATCGGGCGTCGACGGCTGCCGTGCCCAAGCGATTGAGAGCGAAAAGGGGCGATTTTCGTGGCTTCAACGACGGCGAGGTTCGCGTCGGTGCCCGTCGCCAGAGGACGCCTTGGGGCAGGCGCGCCAGGATGTGCGCGCGAACACGTGTACGAACGAAAGACGTGGGTTGAGGGGACATTGGAGGGTCGACGCGCGCGATGGGTGGGTTGAATTACAATGATTCGCGAAGCCGGCGTGCGCAAACAAGTCTCTCTGCTCTGTTGCGAGAGACGGTGCGGTCGGCGTAGACGCTTCCTGGTTCATTCGTCATCACCACCTACGGCAGTATCATGGTGAGATTGCTGAGGAAAATCATTCTCGGGCCGTTCTGCGTACGCCTGAGGTCGCCGCGAAGGCAATGAAACACAGCGTCGAGCTCCACTTTGTATTCGACGGCGCCGTGCCGCCGTGCAAGTTGGCCACGGTAAGTGCGCATAGGAAACGTCTCGGCTTCAAGCGAACGTGGAATTTGCAACATGATATCATCGCTGGTTTGAAACACGATGGTTTCTGTCATACCTGGAGCCTTACGAAGCGGGAGCGCAACTTGTGTACATAGAGCGCTGCGGGTTGCTTCAGTCTGCGGCGGCGTGTGCTGACTATATTGCACGTGGCGTGCGCAAGTTGTGAGAACTACATCTGAACCATAATCATGCTTGGGCAGTGTTGTATGAAATGGATAAGCTCGATACGGCGGATCTTACGGGTTGCGATACAAATGTACAAGGCATGAGAGTTGCACGGCGCATGTACGGTGAATTTGCCATTCAAATTTTGACATTCTTGAGTGGCAATGATTACTGCACCGTGCGCGGCAACGCACACAAGAAAGCGACGCAAATCGTGTTTTGCGTGTTTCGCAGCGTCGAGCCAACTCCACTGGACGACACAGGCTTCTGATCTTGGTCGACTTCCTTCTCCCAATTCGGGAACTCCACGTCCCAGTGCGTCAGCCGCGCCGTTCGCGATAAAAAATAGTTCTTCCGTATGACCAGTCACGGACCACGATGTTTTGCATGTGATAGGATAGTACAAGGCGAATCACGCCGAAAGACACTTGGTCAAACGCGAAAAATCGGTCCCAGACGAGCGACACCTCGCTCGAACACATCGAAACCCTCCTAAATAAAGACCGCGTCGAGATAAAAAGTTACTCTGATGCGTCATTTAGCCACACCCGGCGGCGTCCCGAGCGTACATGCGCAAAGATCGTCGCTCCAGAGAGCGCCTCGTCGCCTGTTGATCATACTAGTGTTCTACAAAAACGTAGAAGAGCTCCCTACGCCTGTCATCTCTGAGCACCGCGCGCAAGCAAATTCGCTCCCAAACGTGCGATAGGAACATCTCCACTAAGAGACGCAAAACTATAGGCATCTTGCGTGTTTCCTATCACCGTACCTCTCGTCCTCCGAGGCATTGGGCTACGTTCAAGTCACGATTAACAGATGATACACATCCCTAATGTGAAGACGAAACGACGCTGTGCTGTAATAAGTTGCCTTGTATCGATGATCTTCATGTGTGGTAAAATCCGACCGTGGGCAAATGAAGTGGAAACACAATGGGAGGCTTTTCTCCCAAGTACTGAGTCTACTCCTAACTACTGCCCGAAAAACGATCAGATCGCAAGACATTGGATAAACAAGTTGTACTCGTCGACCGCGATCAGGTTGTATTCAGCATGTCGTCAATTGATCAGAGTTGGTTCCGACGGGGATGGTGGCAAGCTGGTGTGCACTGATAACATCAATAAAGAAAACTGTGTTATATACTCTTTGGGTTCTCGACTCGATTTTTCATTCGAAATCGCCAGCATTAAAGAATTAGGCTGTGAGCTTCATACATTTGACTGCACTGTCGGAGAAGTGAAAGGTTCTGATATCCCTGATGGGGTACACTTTTACCCTTGGTGTGTGGGTGGTAAGTCGGAGCGAAAGGTGATTTCGAGCGACCTTGGCCACACAGGTGAAATGGGACAGTACTACCCAATACACGAAATAATGAGGAAACTGGGACATGAACGTATTGATATTTTGAAAATGGATATCGAGCGTCACGAGCTTGCTGTAATCAGAAATCTCAAGCGTCGCAGTGCCCCGAGCCAAGTAGTATTTGAAACTCACTTGCACAATGCATATGGACTATGGAACCGACCGATGACACACAAAGAGTGGGACAACATGTGGAAAAAATTGGCAAAACTGGGATACCGTATCTTTAGTTTTGAAACAACTCCTACAGGTTTGTGCTGCTCTGAGTGGTCGATAAAAATGTGATCTCACCGCAGTAACAAATAAGAAGAGGGCCAAGACGTTCTCGTGCAGATAGTGTCTTCCAGGATGTCATCAGACTTTGGACGTTCCAAGTACATGAATTCTATATTTTGACTACTTTTGCCTAAACCCTGAACCCGTCGACGTCGCGCAAGTGTTAGTGGGATGATTCACCCAGACCCCGCGCAAGTTGTCGAATATCAGCCATATCAGCTTTTTGCACTCGTCACAAGCATGGATATCGACCTCGACGAAAGATTCGAGGCCGTGCCTTTGCGAAAATTTGGGCTTGCACGGCTCGGCGACGACATTGACGCCGCGAAACCGCAAAGATTAGGAACAGGGCAAGCAAAACCGCAAAGATTAGGAACAGGGCAAGCTGTTTCAAGGCAGTGTAGTGTAGTGCAGCCGCCTGCGCATTAAGCCCAGTTGTGCCGTCGCCCAATAAGCCGACCGCTGCCCTTAACTGTGGATCACGCAGGTCCCACAACCCCATCGACTTCCCCTGTCCCTCAGACTCAGCATACATCGACAGTGCGGGTGGCAAGTTGAAGGGATGCCCATTCAGGTTGATGGGATACCAAATGGCCCCGCCATCCGAGGCTTCAGCGACAACCTTCTCGTTCTTGCTGTTGGGGAAGGTAGTGCTGAGCAGGTAGTGCGAGCCGCTTGCCGCAATGTTCCGCAACGCTTTCAATCCCTGTGATGGGGGGACGTGGAAAAGCATGTCTCGGTTTAACACCAGGTCGACCTCCTTGGGAAGCATGTCCATCACAATATCGTGCACTACGAAGTCGTAGGAGGGAAATTTCTTCGCGTTGCGCGCGATTAGCGTCGGCGAGAGATCCATGCCCGTGTATTTCACGTGAGGGAACTGTGTGATTGCCTTCGACATCCAGTTCCAGTCGCCGCACGGCAAGTCTACCATGGAAGTAACACCTCTCGCACTGATAACCTTGACAAGCATCTGCACGGTATTTCGCGTGTTTCGCAGCGTCGAGCCAACTCCACTGGACGACTCACGCTTCTGCCCTTGGTCGACGCCCTTCTCCCAATTCTGGAACTCCATGTCCCAGTGCGTCAGCCGCGCCGTTGAGTTCAAGATACTCACGCCAAGGCGATCCGACTGGGTCTCCGCCAAGGCGGTACCCTCACGCTCCGTAGCGGGTACATCTGAGGTCATCAGGACAGGCGCAACCGCCGTCGCGCGCGCGCGCGAATGGCGCGCGCTCGTTTTCGTTCGCATTTTTGCCGATGGCAAGATGATGAGTTGAGACGAACTTCGAGACGATTTTCCAAAACTCCATCGCGACGACGAGTCATAAGCGTGAGTGATCGTCACGATATTTGATTTTCGCGGATTTTGACTCTTAGTAGATGTAAATTGACATTTATTACAACTTAGGGTTTAGTATTTCAGTGTAAAACTTAGCTCGTCCCTAAACGTAACGTTCGAAAGGTCTTGAAGTGTAGAAAAATATATCCGCGGCTCGCAGTTAACGGCGCGTGAGGCGCGACGCGAGGTGCGCGCGAAGGTAGAAAGTTTCATACTTTCCCGTTTAGGAATCTCACTGGTGCAAGACGGTACCCACTGTACCCAGCCGCCATATTCTCACCATATTCTCACCAGAGTGCGAGAGGTTCGTCGAGTCTTCAGTGGACAAGCATCGACTTTAGCACCCGCTGAAGTGCTATGCATGGTCAACACGGCAAACATGAAAGACGTCGATCTGTTTCACGTTTATTACGGTGGAATAAGAACGCGACAAAAACGACTTTTGCCGTCGTGTTTTGGACGACGTTTTTGCGTGCTTTTCGACGGCCTATCAGGCACAAATCATGTTTCTCAGAAGAGAACACGTGCATCGACAGCACGATTTTTGATGGTTGCTTATATCTTCAACCATCTCACGTAATAATGATATGGACCTCCAGTGTCAATACATTCACAAAGACGAATCAATTGGCTATTGAGACAATATTGAAACAGTCACCGTGTGCAAACATATCGGTTTTCTCTGATAGCCTGCCCGTCACTTTCTTTAAGAGCTTTGCCGACGTTGGCTTCAATATTCATGTGGAAAGTATACAAAATTTCTTACAAAGTCATTGCGAGCAGTATCAATCAGTTGGTTGCAAGTTCCATGCCCTTCATAATCAAAACAGAAATGGGCCACACTGGCCGGTCCACAGAGCTGATCATTTCAGAATTTTAGCTCTTCATGCACTGGGTGGCAACTACGTTGACTTTGACCATGTGCCAAACACAGATATATTTTCAGGAAGGCTCGGATCGAATGTGCTGGGTACAGAAAAATGCTCAGCAGACAATCCAGATTGCTTAGACGCAGACAGTATTTTACGGATCGGCCTGACATCGAAAGAGTTCTCAGTAAAATACCGAGAATGCAGAAGGCAGAACTTCAATGAGTGCACTGTGGAAAATGAGTATGTACAAAGTTATTCTCCGTGCAACGGCGTCATGTTGAATTGGCAACGGAACCATTGGTTTCTGCGATCAGCACTAGCCGACATGGATGAGAACTACGACCCTACATGTTGGGGATGCCTTGGTCCCCGTTTATTCGGCAGATTATTGAAGCAACTTGATGCATCAACTCAACCAAACATATTGCTTTTACCTCCGGGAATCATATACGCCTATGATTTTCGACTCGCATCTGAAGCGATTTCACTAGCAAAGCTGCCTGCGCACAAGTTCTATGAAAATTCAACAGGTTATCATTTATACGGGAAAATAACCGCATCGATGAGAATTGAACGCAAAAGTGTTGTTGGAAAAGCTTTAAACGAATATTCATTGTTTGGTTTGGATTCTAAATGGCACGTGCAAAAGCCTGGAGTATCGATGTGTATGCTGTGTATGGGCGCGCAATCAAATACAATCGTTCTACGGAAGCACAAGAAATTCCACTCTTTACCAGAAACGTCTACGGAATTCGAACGAAAGGCGCAACATTTTAGCGCTGTCATGCTCTGTAATCCAAAATTTGAAGGGATTCGTCTGGCGGCGGAACGCGTCACACAAAAAATTGGACTACCCATTATCTACACGGAGCGACTTACAAACCGTCGCATCTACTCCGTCGTCAAACAGCTTCGAAGGTTAGGAATCAAACAGCTTTTCATACATGGCTTAATTGATGGAATATTAGACTTCGTAGATTACGCTTCGAAACAATTTAGTTCACTTTCGATAACAGTGGTTTACCATTCTGGCGTTGGCGTATTCAATGCACAGCCAAACGAAGCAATTATTTTAGGTCGCCTTCTTGACATGCGCGACAAGTTGACGTTCGGCTTCGTTGAAGCTGACCACGTCAAGTTGTTTCGGTCGCTTGGTATAAATGCGATACCTTTGAGACACGCGTTCACGAACAATGCTATTCCCGATACAGTTGTGAAAAATCCTCATGGAACTTTGAAGCTCGGTCTTTTCGTGGATTCAACTCGAGCAGTTGTGAAAAACTTTTGGACGCAACTGACTGCGCTATGTTTATTTGAAGGAGCACAAATTCATTTGATAGAAACCGGAAAGCAATTATCAACACTCATCAGGCATTCGCACCTTCGCTACTGTAAAAGTACACTTGTGTTTCATCCACATATGCCGCACCATGAGCTAGTGCATCTTACACGTACTTTGGATCTCCTCACGCACGTAACTTGGACGGATGCACTGCCAGGTATGGTTTTAGACGCTTTGTCAAATGCCGTGCCCGTATTGGTAAGCGATAATACAGAGATATTCTCAAGCTCAGTGGTCCTGACACGCACGCTTGTTGTCCCTCGTGTTGATGACCCTATTTTTGTGTTCAACATGGCAAAGAAGGCGATCAAGTTTACCAGTTCGAGCCCGACAACGCTTTTGCAGGAAATAAGTGCTTTGTTGGACACTCTTTCTTCTTGCTCGTACCTTGACTGGATTTGTGCGTTGAGCTGGAAGGATACCAAGTGTAAGGAACACCTTGAGCATCCAAGCTGCGTCAAGCACAAGTAGGACTACTAGGAAACTAAACTTTTCTTCTTAGCGGACATTGGCTCAAGATAACTGTTTCGCGAGAGATAGCCTGTAATTCTTGTAATTCTGTTCCTGCCCAATTACAGAAGCTGGTGTAGAATCTCGAAAAGCCGGATTCCGTCTAACAGAGAGGTTTCGTGGGGCGAACATTCCGATAGGTAAGTACGCTACCACGAAGTTTTTCTCGAGCGCTCTCCGATTCAGATCGTGATCATCGTTTTCTATCAGAAAACGCTGCTCATCAAAGAAGCCCAAATGCCGAATTTTATCAGCAGCAAACATTAATGGTCCACGATTCACTGTCTCACGGAAATGCAATGCGTGCATGTCTACATACGGAGAAAGTGGTTCTGCAACATCATCTCCACATCTTCCAATTGCGTCAGTTCCGTTAAAAGAGTGCCCACACCTACCCGATATGGCGAACAGGTTGGGATTCTTACGCAGTTCAGCCACCATCTTCATGTTCCATGCTTTTTCTGTGATGATCATGTCTGGCTGAACAATAACGACAGATGCTGTGGCGTTGCTAATCCGCAAGCCTATATTATCGCTGCTAGTCTCCCATACAGCTGTCGGTTGCTTTACAACACGAGCTCGAACGCAGTATGACGAAACGAAGTGGTCCTGTATCACCTTTCTTGCTATGTCAAAGGAATGGTCATAACATGCATCCAGAATAATTATTAGCTCCCATATTCCGGTAGTACCCAAAAAAATGGTTGGAAGGGATAACGCCATTGCGTCCGCGGCATTGTAAACCGATATAATGACGGAGACATCAGGGGATGCAAAACCTGGCTTTTGAGCGTCTAGAACTACGAGAGGATCTTGTCTTCCGCCGCCTTGTAAATTCGGGTCGCCGAAAAGAGCATGCAAGTAGTCTGGATGTGAACCAGTTTGGGTTTTATGGTCACATGGATTCATTCCCTTCAGTCGATAAACTGCATTATGATCTTCATCTATGTAGCTTCCACATGACGAGTGTCGCCAGCGCACCTTTAAGGCTGTCCCGGCGTCGCTATCCTGGTGTGTGTAAAGTGCAGCACCCAATGTGTTGGATGTGAAGGCAGAAGTCTCGCAGCTTCGTGTTAGATGTTTGTGCAACAGAATAGTCAGCACTGACTGATCTTGACGATGGTTATTCCTTGAAGACCCTTTTGGCGCAATGCATTCGCGAATCAAAGCACATTCTACCCACGGTATGAGCACTGTGTTACGAACATCAAGGTTACGTACATCTATGCCAACTATTGCACCATTGCACATAGGCTGATCAAGATCGTCAGTGTGTAAGTACAAAAGTGTCGCTGGATGGGTCCACTCTTTAATGGTCCCAGAAGTGCGAGTTGTAATAATCCCTTGGCGACCGATAATATCGAACCACTCTGATAATGTGGCACGTTTGAGTATACTCCCCGCGTCAAGCCAAAGCACTTGGTCTGCCATGTCTGAGACTTCTTTAATGATAACTGGTTTCCAAGCGTAAACCCCACGATCTACTTGAACATCCAAATGACTAGGATACTTTTCAAAATCAAATGCGCGAAAAATCATCCACTTGAAAGAGGTACAGATGAAGTCAATTTCAGCACCTTCTAAATCAAGGCCATACACCATCAGAGCCGCGTCCTTAATTCCCAGCTTTTCATAACTCTCGAGGAAGTTGAGCAACACAGAAATATAAGGTGAGGATACGGCAGTTACCACAACACGCTGCGTACGATTGAATCCCGAAACAAATTCCGAGCCCCAAAGTCTTGGATGAAAGCCGCAAGCAAAGAAAAGTAAAACTGCGAGGCCTGGTACAAACTTGCGTTTCCAACGCTGAGAAAGGACAAGTTTTTCCAATACACGAGCGATGCCCATCAGTACCCGCTTATATAGCTCAGCTGCACGTTTGGAATGCGACTCGAGAGATGGCAAACGTGCTCTTGTGAATAACATGCGCTGTATCGAGACAACGTTAAGATCACGTTTTCCGAGACGTAGGCAGGCGAGGGGCGTGGCTAACGGGGCTCACGGGGAGGGACTATCCTCCACACGGAAAGGAATTAGACAAATGGGTCGGTAGAGGCCGTCACTACGTCCATCACCGCGTGTAGCCCCGCGTTCGAAAGTTCTCGTTAAATGCCGTATAATGGTTGCATTTGTGCTTTTCTTTTTTCCACGAATTTCGCCTGAAACTACAGTTGGAATTTTCGCTCATCGATCAAAATGATAGAAAATGCATAAAAAAGTTGCAAAGTTGGACCGTGATTTTCATAAGGGTTTCGCGATCTTATGGCCAATGTCTGAACACTACGGCCATCGCCATCGATCGAAGATGCTGACAAAGCACGCCCTTCCGCACGTCAGTGGCGCGGCGCGGCGCGGCGGCCGATCCGACCGGCCATGGTAGCCGCGCGCGTGAAGTTTCAGAGCGATCGACCACTTCGCGTGTTAAACTGAGGCACCAGGGCGCTGGGTGTCGGAGAGGTGTCGACGCCATCGAATACAAATCGC